>JBAIWU010000632.1:0-10260 GCA_037917155.1 Candidatus Eiseniibacteriota bacterium | reverse complement strand
CGTGCGCCTGCTCCACCGCGGCCTCGGCCTGGACGCCGACGCGCCGCGGCCCGCCGAGGGCGCCGCCTCGCAGGGCTGACGCCGGGGCGCGCGCCGGCGGCGGCCCGCTGCGATCCTGTCCCGCACGCGCCACCCCGGCCGGCCCGGCGGGGCCGGCCCAGCGCCCCACCCGCCACCGTTCCGGAGGCCGTCCATGCGACGCTCCTGCCGCGCCCTCGCGGCGCGCGCCCTGTTCCTCGTCGCCGTGGCCGTGCTCGCGCTCGTCCCGGCGCTCGCGTCCCGCGGCTCCGCGGCGACGCTCAAGTCCGGCGACGTCGTCGCGCTCGCGCTCGAGTCGACGACGATGCCCGGCATCCTGCTCCACGTGGACGTCGCGAGCGGCGTCATCGACTCCATCGTTCCCCGCCCCGCGCTCGCGACGCCGTACGACGTCGTCGTGCGCGGCGACGGCATGATCCTCGTCGCGGACGCGGCGCTGGGCCTCGTCGTCGTCGAACCGGCCTCGGGCGCGGCGAGCGTCCTCGCCGGGCCCGGCGCGTTCGGCGGCTTCGGCCCCAGCACGCTGGCCATGGCGCCGGGCGGCGACGTGCTGCTGGCCGGGGCCGGCGGCGTCTACCGCCTGCCGGCGGGCGGGACGGTCCCGCAGCCCGTGAGCGGCACGGGCCGGCTCGTCAACCCGCGCGGCATCGCGGACGACGGCGCGGGCGGCGCGTGGGTCTCCGACCAGGGCAACACGTTCCCGACCGGCGGCGCGATCGTCCACGTCGGCGCCGGCGGCGCGCAGGCCACGCTCGCGACCGGGTGCGCCACGAACCAGTTCCCGGTCCTGCCGCTCCAGGTCCGGCGCGGCCCCGACGGCTTCCTCTACGTCGTGAGCGGCCCCTACGGCGGCCCGACCAACTACCTCAACGCGGGCGTCTTCCGCGTGGATCCCGTCTCGGGCGTGGCCACGATGTGGTGGCCGGAGCACTTCGTGCGCGGCTTCGAGCTCGCGCCGGGCGGCGGCCGGTGGATGCTCGTGGGCCAGGACATCAGCCGCAGTCCGTACGGCGGTATCCTCGGCGGGCCCGGCGGCCAGTTCTACCTCGGCACGCGCGGCCCGATCGCGCTCGTGCCCGCCGGCGTCACGCCGACGCGCACGCGCACGTGGGGCGCGCTCAAGAGCCTGTACCGCTGAGCGACGGCTGAAGCACTCGCCGCTGGCAGCGGCCACGCGGTTCGGGATAGCTTTGCGCCATGCCCGCCCGCATCGAGCTGCCGCTGGTCCATGCCCTCGAGCTCGCGCGGCCCCTCGTGCCGCTGCGCGCGCTCGCGGGCCTGCCGCACCCGTTCATGCTGCACTCGTCGCTGCCCGACGAGGCGGGCTCCGAGCCGCGGCGCGCGCGCTGGTCGTACTTCGGCGCCGACCCGTTCGCGGTCTTCCGCGACGGCGACCACGCGAGCGCGATCGAGACCTGGCGAGCCGTCGCCGCGCGCGCCCCGCACGCGAGCGGCGAGCGCGCCTCCGGCATCCCGTTCGGCGGCGGCGCGGTGGGCTACTGGGCATACGACTACGGCCGCCGGCTCGAGTCGCTGCCCGCGACCGCGCGCGACGACCTCCAGCTGCCGGACTTCGTGCTCGGCTTCTACGACGTGATCGGCGCGTACGACCACGACACGCAGCAGACGTGGCTCATCTCGACCGGCCTGCCGCTCGAGGGCGCGGCGGCCGAGCTGCGCGCCCGCGAGCGGCTCGAGCAGTTCCGCGCGCGCGTGCTCGGTCCCGGCCGCGCGCCGGCCGCGTTCGAGCGCGCGTCGGAGCCGCCCACGGTGCACGGCACGTTCGACGCGGCGAGCTGGAGAGCCGCGGTGCTCGCGGTGCAGGAGCACATCCGGCGCGGCGACATCTTCCAGGCGAACCTCGCGCAGCGCTGGCGGCTCGAGATCCCGGACTCGCTCGCGCTCGCGCCGGCGCTCTACGACGCGCTCACGCAGCTCTCGCCCGCGCCCTACGCCGCGTACCTCGACGCCGGCGACCACGTGATCCTGTCGGCGAGCCCGGAACGCTTCCTCGCGCTGCGCGGCGAGCACGTCGAGACGCGCCCCATCAAGGGCACCCGCCCCCGCGGCGCGACGCCGGAGGAGGACGAGCGCCTCGCGGCCGAGCTGCTCGCGAGCGCCAAGGACCGCGCCGAGAACGTCATGATCGTCGACGTGCTGCGCAACGACCTCGGGCGCGTGTGCGAGCCCGGCACGGTGAGCGCGCCGGGCGTGTGCGAGCTCGAGCGCTTCCCGCAGGTCATGCACCTGACGTCCACGGTCACGGGCCGGCTGCGCGAGGGCGTGGACGCGTTCGACCTGCTGCACGCCTGCTTCCCCGGCGGCTCGATCACCGGCGCGCCCAAGATCCGCGCGATGGAGATCATCGAGGCGAACGAGCCCGTGCGCCGCCACGTCTACACGGGCGCGATCGGCTGGATCGGCTGGGACGGCGACGCCGACTGGAGCGTCGCGATCCGCACCGCCACGGCCACGACGTGCTGCGTCGTGTTCCACGCGGGCGGCGGCATCACCGCGGATTCCGACCCGGACGCCGAGTACCGCGAGACGCTCGACAAGGCCGAGGGACTGCGCATGGCGTTCAGCCGCGTGCTGGGAGAGATCCGGCTCGAGCACGGCGTCGCCGCGCCGTGAGCGCCGGCCTGCCGCCCGGCGCGAAGGCGCCGGATCGCGCCGTCTGGATCGACGGCCGGATCGTGCGCGGCGCCGACGCCGTGGTGAGCGTGTTCGACCGCGGCGCGCGCGACGGCGGCGGGCTGTTCGAGACGCTGCGCGTGTACGACGGCCGGCCGTTCGCGTGGGAGCGGCACATGGAGCGGCTCGTGCTGAGCGCGGCGATCCTGGGCGTCCCGGTGCCGCCCGCGCCGGCCGCGCTGCGCGCGGGCGTCGACGCGGTGCTCGCCGCGCAGGGGCTGCGCGACGGCGTCGTGCGCCTGACCGTGACGCCCGGCATCGCCGGCGGCCGGCCGACGCGCGTGGGCGCGTGGATCGAGGCCGAGCCGCTCGCGGGCCGGCTGTGGGCGGGCACGCGCACGGGGCGGGGCCGGGCGATCACCTCGCCGCGGCCGTTCGAGCCCGGCGGGCTCGGCGCGCACAAGACCACGAGCCGCATGGCGTGGGACCTCGCCCGCGAGCAGGCGCGCGCCGCCGGCGTGGACGAGGTGCTGCTCGTCTCGCCGGCCGGCCACGTGCTCGAGGGCGCCGCGAGCAACGTGTTCGTGTTCCGCGACGACGAGCTGCTGACGCCGCCGCTCGCCGAGCACGTGCTGCCGGGCGTGACGCGCGCGATCGTGCTGGAGCTGTGCGGCGCGCTTCACCTCCGCTGCCGCGAGCAGGCGCTAGTGTGCGAGCACCTGCGCTGGGCCGAGGAGGTCTGGCTCACGAACTCGGTGCAGGAGGTGCTGCCGCTCGCCGTGCTCGATGGCCGCGAACTGCCCTCGCGCGCGGCCGGCGAGCGCATGCTCGCCGCCTACCGCGAGCGCGTGGGCGCGGGGGCGTAGGCTCCGACGCCCGCGCGTTTCGCCCCTCGCCCTACGCAGTCGTCAGCAGCTTGAACGCGTGCATCCAGTCGTTGCGCAGGAAGCCGGGGATGCACCAGAGCATGCACAGCGGCTCGATGGCGCGTGCCGCCTCGGCCCTGCCCATGTCGGCGGTCTCCCAGCCGAACTGCGTGAGCACGCCGGTGACCGTCGCTTTGGCCGGGTCGTCGTTGCCGCAGATGAACATGGTGGGCCGGCCGCCGGGGAACTTCGGGTCCACCATCGCGGCGTTGCCGACCGAGTTGAACGCCTTGACGAAGCGCGCGGCCGGGAACGCCGCCTGCAGCCGCTCCATCAGCGACTCGTCGAGCCGGGTGAAGAACAGCAGCACGCCGTTCACCGGCGGCGCGTCCGCGATCGGGTTGGTCGCGTCGGCGACCACCTTGCCGGCGAGGTTCTCCGCGCCCGCCGCGCGCAACGCCTCCAGGGCCACCGTGCCCTTGACGGCCAGCACCACCAGCTCGCCGGCGCGCGCCGCGTCCGCGAAGCTCCCCACCCGCGCGCCCGGGTGCGCCTTCGCCCAGTCGGCCAGCTTCTCTGCCGAGCGCGTGCCCATCGTCACCGCGTGTCCGTGCTTGAGGAACCCCGCGCCCAGCGCCTGCGCGACCGCTCCCGATCCGAGGATGCCGACGTTCATTCCGCTTTCCTTCCCTTTCCCTTCGGGGTGAGCCCGGCCGACGCCCCGAATCGGCGGGCCGGGAGCCCCATCCGATGCGGCGGCCGGCGGCGGGTTGCGCCCGCGCCGACGCTTCCGTGCGACGCGCCGGAGGCAGGGCCGCCGCGCCGGCCGCATTTATCACGGCCGAAACAACGCCTTCGCCGGATGGCCGCCGGCCGTGCCGCAGGCTCGCCACGTCTGTTGCGGCAACGCGCGCAGCGACCGGGGCGGTTGGCGCAGCGCAGGGTCGGCGCACCCCGCGGGGGGGCCCGGAACGAAACGTTCCGACGGAATTGTTCGCACCTTTTCTCTCAAGCAGCGTCCTAAGGGGCCGAAACTCCGTGTCGGGGCGACGAGTGCGCAACGTGGCACATGGCGTGCTCGTTTTCAGGGTTGAATCGCAACCGGCAGGTCGCGCCGCCGGTCGAATCGCCGCCCGGCGCGCCCGCCGCATCTCGCCACACTCCTTTGGGGAGCGCGCACATGCAGCTCAAGGGCGGACGGCTCGAACTCCTGGTCCCGCACATGCTGCGGAGCCAGCTGCTGCGCCCCGGGTTCGTGCGCATGAGCCTCAAGCTGGGCGTCGCGCGCCAGATGCCCAATTGGGCCAAGCTCCAGTTCACGAGCCACGGCGTCACCCCCGAGGAGCTGGACGACGTGCTGCGGCGCGTCGACAGCCTCGAGGCGTGGACCGACTCCTGGGAGGCGCTCGGCCGCGCGCACGAGCAGCGCGGCCGCGACGCGCTCACGTGGGGCCGCGGCGACGAGGCCGCGCGCCGCTTCCTGACCGCGTCCGCCGCGTACAACTTTGCGCAGTACGTCGTGTTCCTCGACCCGGCGCGCAAGCGCGAGCTGCACGAGTCCTGCGTGCGCGCCTACGCGCAGGCCGCCCCGCACTTCGCGGTGCCCGCCGTGCCGTTCGAGGTACCGTTCCGCAACCGGATCATCCGCGGCTACCTGCGCGTGCCGCCCGGCGACGGCCCGCGGCCGGTCGTCGTGGTGTTCAACGGCACGAACGCGGTCAAGGAGGAGCTGCACTGGTGGGGCGACGCCCTGCTCGCGCGCGGCTGCGCCGCGATCACGTTCGACGGCCCGGGCCTGGGCGAGACGTTCCACCGCCTCGGCTACGTCGCCGAGCCGCGCCCCGTGGGCGTGGCGATCATGAACCACATCGAGCGCCATCCCGAGCTCGACCCGGACGCGGTCGGCTACATGGGCCTCTCGCTGGGCGGCTATTGCGCGATCCGCATGGCCGCGCACGACCCGCGCGTGCGCGCGGTCGCCGCGGTGAGCCCGCCGTTCTCCGCCGACGTCTACTGGAACGTCACGCTGCACGCGATGCGCCGCGAGCTGGCCGCGCTCTACGCGATGCCGGTCGAGGAGATGGACCGCCACATCCCGCGCATCACGCTGGCCGAGACGCTGCCGAAGCTCGACCGGCCGCTCATGGTGGCCGGTGGCGGGCACGACATGATCACGCCGGGCGAGGAGGCGTTCCGCATCTTCGAGACCGCGCGCTGCGAGCGCGAGCTGGTCTTCTACCCGCGCGGCGCGCACGACTGCTTCAACGTGCTCGCCGACCTGCGGCCGCGCATGACCGGCTGGCTCGCGCGCCAGGTGACGCGCAACCGCGTCGGGCTGGCGGCCCGCCCGCGGCGCGCCACGCCGCCGCCGCGCGACCCGGCGTGGGTCGCGGCCGAGGCCGTGGACCCCGACTTCGCCGACGAGCTGCGCGGCGACGGCCGCGCGCTCGAGTGGCACGCGCCGGTCGAGCGCCCGAGCATCGGCGCGCTGTTCCGCTGGCCCTGGGGCGCGAGCCGCGGCCTCGAGGTCGTGCACCGGGCCGTGATGCTGTAGCGGCACGCCCGAAGACGCGACGGGGCGAGCGTCGATCGCGACGCGCGCCCCGCCGTTCCGCCCTCGCGCGCGCTCAGCCGGCGCGGCCGGTCCGCACCTCGAGCGGGCGGGCGATGTGCTTGTTGTGGTACATGCGCCGGTCGGCCTCGGTGATCAGCTCGCCCGCGGACTGCGCCCCGTCCCACTCGACCACGCCCAGGCTGAGCGTGGAGGCGAGCGGCGAGCGCGAGCGGAAGCCCTGCTGGATGCGGCGCGCGAGCACCTCGGCGCCGGAGCGCCCGGCGAGCACGATGAGCACGAACTCGTCGCCGCCCACGCGGTAGCCGCTGTCGGTGCCCTCGCGCGAGCACGAGCGCGTGACGTGCCCGACCACGCGCAGCGTCTCGTCGCCGGCGGCGTGGCCGAAGCGGTCGTTCACCGTCTTGAGGTCGTCGACGTCCATGTAGAGCAGCGTCAGCGGGTGATCGAGCCGGCGCGAGCGCAGCATGGCGCGGGCGAGGTCGCGCTCGAGGCCGCGGCGGTTGCCGAGCCCCGTGAGCGGGTCGGTCAGCGTCAGCTCCTCGAGGTCGGCGAGGTGCTGGCGCACGATGCGGCGCTCCCGCCGCAGCAGCACGATGACCCACACGCCGAAGCCGACGACGAACGCCGACGCGACGGTCGACGTCCACAGGTCGCGGCTCGAGAGCGCGAACGAGCCGCTCTCGTAGAGCGACGAGAGCCAGGGCATGCCGGCGAGCACGATCGCGCCGAGCACGAGCGGAAGGGTCCGCATCGGGCTCCGGCCTGTCGGATTGAGGGGTTCGATCCGGCTCATGGTCACCGACTCCTTCGGTCCACGCGTCAGGTCCGGGCGCGTTATCGACATGATGCGCCTGCACTTTCAGCAGGAAAAGCCCCTCCGCGGGGCCGCCGGTGCCGCCCTCCGGGGCGTCCGCGCCGCCCCGCGGGGCCGCCAGCGAGGCCGCGCGCCGCGGACCGAGCGGGCGAAACCCTCATCGAAACGGCGTCGCGAGGCGCTTTGCCCTCGCCCGGCCGCGGCCGGACCTGATAGCTTCCCGCGGCCCGTCCGGCCCCATCGACCCCTTTCGCGGAGCTTGCATGCCCAACGTGACCGCCGACGTGCGGATCCGGCCGCTCGACGAGCTCGACCTCGACGGCGTCGTCCGCATCGACGAGAGAATCACCGGCCAGTACCGGCCCGACATCTGGGAGCAGCGCGTCATGTTCTACCTGCGCCGCGACCCGGGCGCGTCGCAGGTGGCCGAGGCGAACGGGCGCGTCGTGGGGTTCATGCTGGGCGACTGCCGCGCCGGCGAGTTCGGCCTCGAGCAGCCCAGCGGCTGGATCGAGCGCTTCGGCATCGACCCGGACTTCCGCGGGCAGGACCTCGGGCGGCGCCTGTTCGACGCCATGTGCGCGCACTTCAAGGCCGAGGGCGCCTCGAGCGTGCGCACGCTGGTCGCGCGAGACGACGCGGCGCTGGTGGGCTTCCTCAAGGCGATCGGCTTCGGCGACTCCCCGCTCACCGCTCTCGAGCGGCACATCTGAAAGAGGACGCGACGACATGGCGCTGAAGGTCGAGAACGTCGGGCTCGAGAAGAAGTACCACGACGCGGTCGAGCACTGGACGCGGCACAATTTCAAGGACTACCCGCTGCTGCTCCAGCACTGGGACAAGTACTTCCCCAAGGACGACGCGTTCTGCCTGTGCGCCAAGCTGGAGCTGGGCACCTCCGACACGATCGGCATCGGCGAGTTCACGGGCGAGAAGAAGCGCCTCAAGCCCGGGGAGCTGACCGAGGAGCAGGCGAAGCACCTGCTCGCGATCATCAAGGCGCAGGCCTCGACCGAGTTCGGCTCGATCCAGCAGCACGCCGCCACCGTGGACCGCGCGCGCGACGACGAGGACAAGTTCTGGACCATGCGGGTCATGGCCGAGGAGCTGCGGCACGGCTACCAGATGCTGCACCTGCTGCTGTCCGAGGACTGGAGCAGCGTCTCGGGTGGCGTCTCGGGCGAGCAGATGGTCGAGGAGATCCTCTCCATGACCACCGGCAGCCACGTGCTCGACGCGTTCAACCTCGACTACGACTCGTACACGGACAACGTCGTGTTCGCCGCGTGCATCGACCGCGTCGGCAAGTACCAGCTCACGATGCAGAAGGTGTGCGCGTACAAGCCCATGGCCGACAGCATGCCGCCGATGCTGCGCGAGGAGGCGTTCCACCTCGCCGCGGGCGTGATCCCGATGCGGCGCTGGGCGCAGCGCGCCGCGCAGGGTGACGTGTTCGTGACCATGCGCATGATGCAGCACGCGATCAACAAGTGGCTGCCGCGCGGGCTCGAGATGTTCGGCGACGAGCGCGGCGGCGACACGAACGTGAAGTTCGGCTTCAAGGACATGAAGAACGACGAGGCCGCGTCGCAGTACCACGACGAGGTGTGCCGGATGGTGCGCGACATCAACACGCGCTTCCTGCGCGCGCGCTTCCCCGATTACTCGCCCGAGAAGGCCGAGGCGGTGCTCGACGAGCTCGAGCGCTCGCGCGGCACCCACCAGGGCGTCGCGTTCACCGACCTGCTGCGCGTGCCCGACAAGCGCTTCTTCCGCCGCAAGGGCGTCCACGCGTTCGAGATGGTGGGCATCGACGGCGAGACCTTCACCGACGCCGGGGAGTACCTGCGCTACCTGGCCGCGAACCTGAACGACGGCTACGTCGCCAGCCGCGACATGCGCCTGTACGCCGACGCGCTGCGCAAGGTGGCCGCGGGCGAGCTCGCGCGCGAGGACGCCGTGAAGTCCATGCCGAGGCTCAAGCGCGTGGGCGGCACGTGCCCGTGCAGCAAGGGCGTGCGCTGGGTGCTCGAGGACGAGGGCGGCGGCCAGACGACCGTGGCGACGCGGTAGCCGCCCGCCGCGGCCCGCACGAGACGCGAACCGCCGCTCCGGGCGATCCCGGGGCGGCGGTTTCGCGTGCGGCGCGCCGGCTCACCACGCGATGCGCGGCGGCTTCGCCCCGAGCTGCCCGGCTCGCGCCCAGTGCGTGTTGGGCGGCGTCTCGGGCGCGGCCGGATCCGGCCGCCACGCCGCGATCGCCTCGAGCGCCGGGTCGCGATGGCCGATCCAGTCGGCCCACGACGCCATCGCGGGCAGGTCCGGGGCGATGAAGGCCCGCGGGTCGCGCGGGTCGGAGCCCTGCCACACCACGGTCGAGACGCGCACGACGAGCCCGCTGCCGGGCAGCGTCACGTCACGCGGGTCGCCGGGCGAGTCGGGCGCCGCGCCCGTGGGCTCGCCCACGAACAGCGCGTGCGTCTCGCGCTCGAGGTCGGTCGCGAGCGAGACGGCGGCCGAGAACGTGCCGCGATCCACGATCACGAACAGCCCGCCGGTCCGGTCGAGCGCGGGCCGCCGCAGGATCGCGTGCACGAGCGGCTGGTCGAGGTAGTTGTCGCCGCCGCCGTTCCCGCGCAGGTCGAGCACCAGCCGCCGCGCGCCGGCCGAGTCCGCGTGCGCGAAGAGCGCGGCGACGAGCGCCGCGAAGCTGCCCCGTCCCGAGGGGTCCACGATCGCGCGGATGCGCACGAACACCGTGCGCGCCGAGTCGCCGAGGTCGGCCCACGCGAACGGGCCCGCGAGCGAGCGCGTGAGCGGCAGCGGCCCGGGCACGTCCGCGTCGGCGTCGCGCCAGCGCGCCGCGGAGTCGGGCGGCTCCGCCGAGACCAGCGCCTCGCGCGCACGGCCGTCCACGCCGGCGAGCGCCAGGCGCAGCGGCGCCGACGGACCGGCGGCGAGGCCCGCCGCCGCGAGGTAGCCCGGCGAGCGCAGGAACACCGGCAGCACGCGCAGCGTCCACATCGCGTTGTCGGCGGGGATCAGCGGCGCGAGCGCGGCCGCGGCGGCCGCCGGGGACGCGCCGTCGATCGCGAACACCCGCGCGCCGAGCAGGTCCGCGTGCGCGTCCGTGGCGCGCACGATCCGCAGCCCGTCGGCGAACACGCCGAACTCGACCGGGTACGCCTCGCGGAATCCCGGGCCCGGCAGCGGTCGGAGCGCCGGCTCGCCGTGCGCGGGCAGGTCGAGCTGGTCGAGGCGCGTGTGGCCGTCGCCGAGCAGCGCGAGCAGTCGCGAGAACCCGGCCACGGCCTGCTCGTAGCGAAGGCCCG
>JBAIWU010000631.1:0-1936 GCA_037917155.1 Candidatus Eiseniibacteriota bacterium | reverse complement strand
AACATGCCCGCGGTCTGGTCCAGCTCGACCACGAGGGCGTGAGCCCGCTCCCGGTCGCCGGAGCGCGCCGCCACGGCCGCCTCGATCGCGCGCAGGTCGACGGTTCGCGCGCCGTCCGCGGGGCCCTCGCGCAGCGCCGCTTCCGCACCCGACGCGTCCCCGCGGCCGAGCAGCAGCCAGGCGCGGATCGAGTGGTAGCCGCTCACGTAGAACGAATCGCGCCCCAGATCGAACGCCCGCCTCGCCGCGGTAACCGCCTCGTCGAGCCGGCCGGTGAGGCCGGTGAGTATCGCGATCCACGTGCAGACGAACGGGTCCGCGGGATCGAACGCCACGACCCGGCGCGCGTAGCGCTCCGCCCCGGCGAGATCCGCGGCACAGAATGCGTCCACGGTGAGGTTGTTGAGGGCCGGCGCGAAGCGCGGGTTCGCCTCGATCGCGCGCAGCAGCGCCTGGCGCGCGCCGGCCACGTCGCCGCTGAAGCGCAGGTTGAGCGCCTCGGCCTTGTGCGCCTCGGGCAGCTTCGGGTTGAGCGAGATCGCGCACCGCGCCGCCTCGAGGCCGAGGCGCGTGAGCTCGGCCGGGTTGGTATCCATGCCCCACTGGCAGAGCTGCCCGTAGCAGTCGGCGATGCCCGCCCAGGCGAGCGCGTAACCGTGATCCACCTCGGTCGCCCGGCGGAACAGCTCGAGCGCCTCGTGGAGCGAGGCGTCGGAGTAGCTGCCGTAACGCTCCCGGCCCTTGAGGTAGAGGTCGTAGGCACGTGCGTCGGACGGACGGTCCTTCGCGAGCTGGGCCGACTCCGCTGGAGACAGCGCCACGCGCAGCGCGCCGGTGATGGCCGAGGCGATCTCCTCCTGCACCGCGAACACGTCGGCGAGCGTGCGGTCGAAGCGTTCGGCCCACATCTGGAAGCCGTCGGCGGCGCCGACGAGCTGCACGGAGATGCGCACGCGGTCGCCGGCGCGGCGCACGCTGCCCTGCAGCACCGAGCCCACCCCGAGCTCGGCGGCCACCCGAGCGACGTCGATGGTCGCGCCGCGGTAGCGCGCCACCGCGTTGCGCGAGGCGACCCGCAGGCCCTTCACCTTCGAGAGATCGGTCAGGATGTCCTCGGTGATGCCGGCGCAGAAGTACTCGCTCTCGGGATCCTTCGCGAGATTCTCGAAATAGAGCACCGCCAGCGACGGGAGCGCCGACTGGGCCTTCGCGGCCGGCGCGGACGACATCTCCAGAACGATCGCGCTCAGCTCGCGTCCGATGTCGCCGATGTCGCGCGGGCGCGCCGCCTCGTCCTTGGTGAGGCAGCGACGCACGACCTCGCGGAGCCGTGGCGGAATCGTGGCGGGGAGCGCGCTCCAATCCGGCTCCCGCTCGAGGATCCGCGCGATCACGTCGGAGACCGTGTCGCCCGCGAACGCCTGGCGGCCGCTCAGGCACTCGTACAAGGTGCAGCCCAGCGCCCACACGTCGGCGCGGCGATCGACCGCGCGACCCCGTGCCTGTTCGGGGCTCATGTACGACGCCGTGCCGAGCACGATGCCCGCCGCGGTCCCCGAGAGCGCCACCGTCGGCGAGGCGGAGAGACCCGGCGACGACGGTGCCTCGCTGGCGCCGCCGCGCGCGAGGCCGAAGTCGAGAACCTTGGCGACGCGGGCCGGCGTGAGCATCACGTTCCCTGGCTTCAGGTCGCGATGCACGATGCCGCGCTCGTGCGCGGCGTCGATGCCGGCGGCGATCTGTGTTCCCAGCTCGAGCGTCTCGCGCACGCTGAGCGGCCCACGCGCGAGCCGGGCGCTCAGCGTCTCGCCCTCGACCAGCTCGAGCACGAGCCACGGCACGCCGCCGCTCTCCTCGATGCCGAAGATCGCGGCAACGTTCGGATGGCTGAGCGCCGCCAGCAGGCGCGCCTCGCGCTCGAAGCGCGCGCGGCGCT
>JBAIWU010000630.1:0-6605 GCA_037917155.1 Candidatus Eiseniibacteriota bacterium | reverse complement strand
CGCTGCTCGCCGCCGGCCGGGGGCCGCACCAGCGCCTCGCGCACCTGCTGCCGGTGTTCGTCTCCGCGTCCTTCCCGCGCTGGAGCCCCCGCCGGCTGCGCGCGCACGCGCGGCGGCACCTCGAGATGCTCGCCGTGGCCCAACGCGACCAGAAGGCGCTCCTCCGAGGCGCCACGGCGGACGACGTGCGCCACGTACGGCCGCTGCGCGAGCTGCTCCGCGAGCGCCGCGGCGCGATCGTCTGCGCGATGCACGTGGGACCGTACATGTTCGTGCCCGAGCCGCTGCTGCGGCTGGGGGCGCGCGTGCTCGTGTACGCGGCGCCCAACCAGCAGGCGAGCTGGGGCGCGATCTGGTCGGAGTCCGCGCGCCGGCGCGGCGCGGCGCTCGAGATCCTCTCGCCGCGCTCGATGCGCGACGCCGTCCACGCGGTCCGCGCCGTGCGCGAGGGCGCGATGCTCTACCTGCTCATGGACGGTCAGGCCTCCGCGAGCCGCGACCAGCACCGCGCCGACTTCCGCTTCCTTGGCGCCGACCTCTACCTGCGCACCGGCCCGGCGCTGCTCGCGCGCCACGCGGACGCGCCGCTGCTGCTCGCGGCCTCGTGGTACGAGGGCGTGGCGCGACGCGTGATCGAGCTCTCGGACCCGCTGCCGCCGCCCGAGGACGCGGGCGAGGCCGCGCTGGTCCGGCGCACGGGCGAGATGTACGCATGGTTCGAGCGCCGCGTCGCGCGCGTGCCTGAGCAGTGGGACGGCTGGGTCTGGCCGCTCATGCACTGGCGCGAGACGGGACGGGCGCCGACCGCGAGCGCGGCCGAGCTCGAGCGGGCGGGCGCCCGGGCCGCCGGGGCGCTCGCGGGCCGCGCGGGCGGCGCCCGCCTCGTCTCGGAGCCGACGCGCGTCCACACGATCGAGCTGGGCGGCGAGCACCTGATCGTGCACGGCCCCGAGCGCCGCGTGCTCGTGGGCGATCCGCTCGCGAGCCGCGTGCTGCACGAGGCGTTCCGCCGTGTGCGCGCGCGCGAGCTGCCCGCCCGCACGGGCGCGGCGCCCGAGGCGCTCGCCGGCGCGGTCGCGCGCCTCACGCTCGCGGGGCTCGCGACGCTCGAGGGGTGAGCGCCGCGCCCCCGGCGCGAGGCTCAGCCCGCGAGGCCGTAGCGCTCGCGGAGCAGGCCCACGTGGTGGCGCTCGTGCCCCGCGATGATCGCGGCCAGGCCGCGCACGCTCACGCCGTGGCCGCTGGCCGTGCCGCGGCGCAGCAGCGCCTCGTCGTCGAAGCCGCGGAAGAGCGCCAGCGTCGCGGCGCGCACCGCCGCGAGCTCGGCCGCGAGGTCGGCGAGCGTGCGGCGGTCGAAGCGGCCCGCGGGCACGTACAGGTTCTCGTCGAAGCCCGGCAGCGCGGTCGTGTCGGCGCGTCCGAAGCGCAGCGCGCGGCAGGCGAACACGCGCTCGGCGTCGGTCACGTGCCCGACCACCTCCTTCACGCTCCACTTGCCGTCGGCGTAGCGGAACGTGCCCCGCCCCTCGGCCGTGGCGGCGAGCAGCGCCGCGGTCGAGGCGGCCTGCGCCTCGAGCGTCTCCAGCACGTCGTCGGGCGGGAGCAGGCCGATGTACCTCCCGTAGTAGGGCGCGTACTCGTCGGCGGCGGGCAGGGCGATGCGGGGCATGGGACCTCCGGATGGAGCGGGGGGAAGGCAAGCTTTCCCGTCAGGTGGACAGCTCGAAGCGGGACTCCCGGTGATGGCGTCAGCGGTACAGGCTCTTCAGCCGTCCCCAGCTGACGAGCCGGGTCGGCGTGGCCCCGAAGCCGAACACCTGGATCCGGCTGTTGTTCGTGTCGGCCACGTAGACGTTGGCGTCGCCATCCATCGCGATCCCGATCGGATTGAGGAACTGCCCCGGGGCGCTCCCGGGCGAGCCCCACTGCCCGAGGTAGGCGCCGTCGCTCGTGAACGCCTGGATCCGGCTATTGTAGTTGTCCACGACGTCGACCGTGCCGTCCGCGCCCGTGACGAGCCGGACGGGCAGGTCGAACTGCCCGTGGCCGGTCCCGAAGACGCCCCACTTGGTGAGGAAGGTGCCGGAGCTGGTGAACTTCTGCACGCGGCAGTTGTATTTCTCCGCGACGTACACGTTGCCCGCGGCGTCGACCGCGACGCCGTCCGGACCGTTGAACTGCCCGTCGTCGCTGCCGGGCGAGCCCCATTGCGCGAGCAGCGTCCCGGTGTTCGAGAATTCGAGGATGCGTGCGTCATAGGCGGCGGCGAGATACACGTTGCCGTTCGGGCCGACCGCGATCCCGGTGCCGTGCGCCGGCCACGCGGTCAGGACCGCTCCGTTGCGGTCGAACTTCGCGATCTGGTCGTAGAGCCCGACCGTCACGTACACGTTGGATTCGCCGTCCAGGGCGATTCCCTGCGGAGCGTGAACCGGCCACTGCGAGATGTAGCGGCCGTCGCGCGTGAAGGTCTTGACGCAATTGAGGTTGGAGTCGATGACGTACACGACGCCGTCGCGGTTCACGGCGACTCCCACCGGCGTGAGGAACTGGCCGGCATCGTAGCCGTAGCTTCCCCACGAGCGGAGATACGGCGGGACCTGCCCCCGGGCCGTCTCCGGCATCCACGCGCACAGCATCAGGACGACGACCGCGGCCAATCGTGTCATGGCTCCTTCCCTCCCGTGCCGCCCGGGGCCCTCGCGGTGGCGGGCGCCCGTCCCGAGGACGCGACCGCGATCGCCCGCCCGGGCCTCGTGAAGACGATCCGCATCCGGCGGGGCATCGTCGCGCATGGTAGCGCAACGGATGCGGCGTCAGCGACCGCCCAGGAAGATCGTCCTGCGCGCGAGCGGCACGCCGTCGACGCGCGCCTCGACGAAGTAGGCGCCGCTCGGAACGACGGAGCCGTCCGCGGCCCGCCCGTTCCAGGCGAACGCGTGTGGTCCGGCGCCGGCCGCGCCGTCGAAGAGCACCGCCACGCGGCGCCCGCTCACGTCGCACACGGACAGCACGACGCGCGCGTCGCGGTCCAGCGTCAGCGCGAAGCGCGTGCTCCCGGCGAACGGGTTCGGCCACGGCGGCGAAAGCGCGAGCCGGCCCGGGCCGTCGGGTCCGACCGCCGTCACGTCCGGCGCATGGTGCCCGAGGTGGGCCTGCACGATGGCCACGTCCGCCGCGGTGACCTGGCCGTCGCCGTCGAAGTCGGCAGTCGGGTCGGCCGTGCCGACCTTCGCCTGCACGATCGCCACGTCCGTCGCGTCCACGACCAGGTTGCCGTCCTGGTCGAGGGAGACGACCCGGGGCTGCGGGAACAGTGGGATCCCCTCCGCGGTCACGAGCACCGAATCGCCCGGGCACAGGCCTCCGCCCGCGAGGGGGAAGGACGCCTCGCCCAGCGCGTCCTCGTGATCGACGGAGACCCCGCACCCGGTCGAGTCCACCGTGTACGGGTGCGTCCCGAGGCGGGACAGGTGGTAGCCGGCGCACGTGCACAGGTCGATCCGGACGCAGCAGCCGTCGGTCCAAGGGTCGTCCGTCCAGCCGCGCACGATCACGACGAAGGTCGAGTCCCCGGCCGGGCACGAGACGAGCCGCGGCGGCACGTGGCAGTTCAGCGGATTCGGCGGGCCGGCCCACGCGGGCGTCGGGGCCGCGACGGCGAGGAGCAACAGGACCCATGCGAGCGGGCGCGTCATGGGAGGTCCTACCCCGGATCCCCGTCGGGGTTCGCGCCGACGCGGCGGCCCCGGAGGGACGCCGGCTCCCGCGACCCGGCCCGCCCTGCGCTCGCCCGCGCCGGCCGCCCGCCGGTCAGCCGCAGAGCGCCGCGCGCACCTGGGCGGCGAGCGCGCCGTTCGTGGCGATGCCGCCGGCGCCCGCGGCGGTGCGCGCGCCCGTCCAGTCTGTGAACGCGCCGCCCGCCTCCTCGACGACGACCATGACCGCGGCGGCGTCCCAGACATGCAGGCGCGGATCCATCATCACCTCGGCGCGGCCCGAGGCCACCATGAGGTAGCCGAAGCAGTCGCCCCACGTGCGCACGAGCCCGGCGCGCGCCGCGAGCGCGTTCCAGCGCGCCTCGCGCGTCGCGTCCTCGAAGCGGGTGCCGGTCGCGGTCAGCGTGGCGCCCGCGAGCGACGCGACGTCCGAGACGCGCGCACGCGCACCGTTCCACCACGCGCCCTCGCCGCGCGCGGCCGCGATCCACTCGCTGCACGCCGGAAACGCCGCCGCGCCCGCGAGCACGTCCCCGCCTTCCATGACCGCGACGAGCGTGCCCCAGAGCGGTACGCCGCGGATGAACGAGGTCGTGCCGTCCACCGGATCGATCACCCACCGCCGCGCCGCGCCCGGTTCGCCCGCGGCGCCGAGCTCCTCGCCCAGCACCGCGTCGCCGGGAAAGCGCGCCGCCAGCCACGCGCGCGCGAACGCCTCGGCCTCGCGATCGGCGAGCGTCACCGGCGAGCCGTCCGCCTTCCAGTCCACCGCGAGCCCGGGCCGGTAGTGCGCCATGGCCTTGCCGCCCGCGAGGCGCGCCAGCTCCGCCGCGGCGTCGAGCAGCGCGCGCGTGGACGCGCTCACCGCCGGCGGCCCCGGCGCGCCAGCGCGGCGCACTCGGCGTGGCGGAAGCAGGTCACGAGGTGGTCGTTCACCATGCCGATCGCCTGCATGTAGGCGTAGACGATCGTCGGCCCCACGAAGCGGAAGCCGCGCGCGCGCAGCTCCTTCGAGATCGCGTCCGAGATCTTCGTGGTCGGCGGGACCTGGCGGATCGAGGTCCAGCGGTTCTGCACCGGCGCGCCGTCGACGAAGCCCCACAGCCAGCGGTCGAAGCTGCCCACCTCGTCCTTCAGCGCGAGGAATGCCTTCGCGTTGCCGATCGCGGCCGCGACCTTCGCGCGGTTGCGCACGATGCCGGGGTCGGCGAGCAGCGCCGCCACCTTCCTCGCGCCGAAGCGCGCCATGACCTCGGGCTCGAAGCCCTCGAACGCGCGGCGGTAGCCCTCGCGCTTGTTGAGGATCGTCTCCCACGACAGGCCCGCCTGCGCCCCGTCGAGGATCAGCTTCTCGAACAGCGCGCGGTCGTCGTGCTCGGGTACCCCCCATTCGGTGTCGTGGTAGCGCACGTAGAGGGCGTTCGTGGGCTTGGGCCACGGGCAGCGGCCCACGGGCTTCGGCACGCGCGCGGCCACGGCGTCAGTGCACCAGCGCGGGCGCGAAGCCGATGAACGAGAGCACGAAGCCGGCCACGGTCACGAGCGCCAGCGCACCCGCGAGGACCATCAGGCCCGGGCTCTCGCCGCGGTGGGACGTGGGCATGGCCTGCGCGGCGAAGAAGCCGCCCGCGAAGCCGCCGGCGTGCGCCCAGTTGTTCACGTGCCCGCCCATCATGAAGCTCATCACGAACATGAAGATCGCCGCCATCCACAGCTGGCCGGTCACGTACGACTGGCCCGTGCGGCGCCCGTACGAAATGAGCGCGCCCAGCAGGCCGAAGATCGCGCCCGAGGCGCCGATCGTGTTGGCGCCGCCGAGCACGCCCGAGAGCACGAAGCCGACGATGCCCGCGGCCATGAAGATCACGAACGCGCGCACGTTGCCGAACAGGTCGGTCACCATGGGCAGGTAGCGGCGCATGATCACGAGGTTGAACAGGATGTGCAGGATGTTGCCGTGCAGGAAGCAGGCGGTGCACAGCGTCCACCACTGCCCCGCCGCGAGCTGGAAGCCGCCGGTCATGCCGAGCCGGAACAGCGCCTGCCCCGAGGGCGCGAGCAGGTCGAAGATGCCGTTGAACGCCAGCGCCGCGCGCGGGTCGAGCGCCAGGGACAGCACGTAGAGCGCGACGCACGCGACCGTGATGGCGTTGTTGAGATCGAGCTGTCCGCCCAGCAGCCGCTGCAGCGCGGGGCCGTAACCGAACATGCCCGGCCTCCAGGCCCCGCAGTAGGGGCAGCGGGGCTCCTGGGCCGAGACGAGACGCTCGCAATTGGGGCAGACCACCGCTCCGGTCGTTCGACGCATGGGCGGGGAGTGTAGACGATGCGGCGCGCGCGCGTCGACGGGGAGCCGCGGGCCGACTTGCGCCCGCGCCGCTCCGGGGGCATCTTCCTCCGCGTCCGCTCCGTGCGGATCGTCGTTCGGGGTGGCCGGCGAGGGACAAGCGCCGGCCTGAGATCACACCCGTCGAACCTGAACTGGTTAGAACCAGCGTAGGGAAACGGCCTAGACGATTCGGTTGTCCCCGAGTTGCCTTCGACGCCGTCCCTTCGCGGGCGGCGTTCGCGCTTCCGGCGCGCGCGTCCCCCGGAAGGCGTCGTGATGTTCAGCTCCAGTCCGCGCGACTGGGCCCTCATCGCCCTGTACTTCGGGCTGCTCGCGTTCATCTGGGTGCGGCGCTTCGGCACGCACCCGGCCAACGACGACTACTTCGTCGCCGGCCGCGCCGTGACGCTGCCCGCGTTCGTCGCCACGCTCGTCACGACGTGGTACGGCGGCATCCTCGGCGTCGGCGAGTACGCGTGGCGCTACGGGGTCGCGAACTGGGTGGTCTTCGGCGTGCCGTACTACATCGGCGCGCTGCTCTTCGCGCTGCTGTTCGC
>JBAIWU010000629.1:0-3649 GCA_037917155.1 Candidatus Eiseniibacteriota bacterium | reverse complement strand
GAGGCGTACGCGTTCGCGCTCGAGCAGCGCGGCGCGATGAGCCAGGCGGCGATCGGCGCCGCGCTCGGCGTCTCGCAGATGACGGTGAGCAACTGGCAGCGCGGCCGGCACGAGCCGCGCGCGATCGCGATGCGCGCGGCGGCGGAGCGCCTGCCCGAGCGCGTCGAGGTGACGCCGGCGCTGCTCCGGCTGCTCGGCTACTACACCGTCGAGGGGCGCGAGAACGGCTGCCTCGAGTTCACGTTCGGCACCCACGAGGGCGACCTGCACGCGGACGTGATCGACACGATGCGCGCGTTGTTCGGCGTCGAGCCGAAGGTCGAGCACACGGCCGACCACAGCACGAAGATCACCTACCACTCCGCTCCGCTCGGGCGCTGCTTCGCCGCGCAGTGCGGCACCGGCAGCCACGAGAAGCACGTCCCCGAGCTGCTGTGGGACCTGCCGCGCGCCCACTTCGAGGCCAACCTCACCGGCTACGCGCTCGGTGACGGCTACGTCGACACGAGCGGCAAGCTGAGCGTCACCTCGGTGAGCCACACGCTGATCCGCGAGCTGACCTGGCTGTGCGCGATGCACGGCATCCCGGCCGGGGTGCGCCACCAGCCGCTGCAGGGCGGCCGCGTGCTCAAGGGGCGCCCGTTGCCCGAGGGCGAGGCGTGGACGCTGATCATCGGACGCACCAGCCACTGGCTCGTGCGCGACCGCGCGCGGCAGGGCAAGCGCGCGATCGTCCAGAGCGTCACGAAGGTCCCGCACGAGGGCTTCGTCTACGACCTGTGCGGCTGCGACAACGAGGCCTTCTTCGGCGGCGAGAAGCCGGTGCTGCTGCACAACAGCCGGGTGCGCGACCTGTTCGAGCAGGGCAAGCGCAACGCGCCCTGCATCATCTTCATCGACGAGATCGACGCCGTCGGCCGGCATCGCGGCGCGGGGCTCGGCGGCGGACACGACGAGCGCGAGCAGACGCTGAACCAGCTCCTCGTCGAGATGGACGGCTTCGAGTCCAACGAGGGCGTGATCATGATCGCGGCCACGAACCGGCCCGACGTGCTCGACCCGGCGCTGCTGCGCCCCGGGCGCTTCGACCGGCAGATCGTGGTCGACTGGCCGGACGTGCGCGGGCGCGAGGGCATCCTCAAGGTGCACACGCGCAAGATCCCGCTCGCCGAGGACGTGGACCTCAAGGCGATCGCGCGCTCGACGCCGGGCATGGCGGGCGCCGAGCTGGCGAACATCGTCAACGAGGCGGCCCTGCTGGCCGCGCGGCGCAACCACCGCAAGGTGAGCGACCGCGACCTCGAGGACGCCAAGGACAAGGTGATGATGGGCGCCGAGCGGCGCAGCCTCGTGATGACCGAGCAGGAGCGCAAGCTCACGGCCTACCACGAGGCGGGCCACGCGCTCGTGGCGTGGCTGCTGCCCGAGTCGGACCCGGTCACCAAGGTCACGATCATCCCGCGCGGGCGCGCGCTGGGCGTGACGTTCTACACGCCGCAGGAGGAGCGCCACAACCACTCCAAGGCGCAGCTCGAGGACCGGCTCTGCCACGCCATGGGCGGGCGCGCCGCCGAGAAGCTCGTCTTCGACCACTACACGACGGGCGCCGCGAACGACCTCGAGCAGGCGACGAGCATCGCCCGCAGCATGGTCACGCGCTTCGGCATGAGCGACAAGCTCGGGCCGCTGACGTTCGGCAAGAAGGAGGAGATGATCTTCCTCGGGCGCGAGCTCGCCACGCACAAGGACTACAGCGAGCAGACCGCCGTGCTGATCGACCAGGAGGTGCGCGACATCGTCGAGCGGGCGCACGAGAAGGCGGTCGAGCTGCTCCGCAACAACCTCGACAAGCTCACCCTGCTCGCCAACACGCTGCTCGAGCGCGAGACGCTCGACGGCGACGAGATGGACCGCGTGCTGCGCGGCGAGAAGCTCGAGCCGCTGCCGCGCTCGGAGTCGGGGCCGACGGCCGACGCGCCGGTGACGCCGCCGGTGGTGAGCAGCGCGGACGACGGGCAGCAGCTGGACGCGTTCGGGGGCCCGGCGCCGCGGCCGGCCGGCGCCTAGGCGCCCTCGCGACAGGACGGTCCGCCGGGCGGATCGGCCCGGCGGGCCGTCGCTTTGCATTCAATTTGAAACTCTGACGGCCGCTCGGACGTTCTAATAGGTGACGGCAGCGCCGGGGGGTGCTTCCGTCAACCTCGATCGCGAGCAGACGCGCGAGGTTCATCGAGGGAGGGCGGGTGGCAGCCCGCCAAAGGCACAACGAGGGTGGCGCCCGGAGGGCTCAGGCCGGGCGCCACTGCCTTTTCGCGGGAAAGGTCGATGCATGCATCTATATGCATGTATTGATTCGCGGCGTCGGCTGCCGCCATCGAGCCGGTCGGGGGCGCGATCCGCCTTCACATGCATGTCGCTGCATGTAATCGGCGGCGCGGGGGGACAGGCCGTCGGTCAGGCCTCCTCCACCGGCGACGGCGCCGGGGTCACGTGCAGCGACCGGCGCTCCCCGCCCCGCAGGATCACCAGCTCGAGCGACTGGCCGATCCGCTCGCCGGTGAGCAGCCGGTGCAGGTCGTCGACGCCACCCACGGGCTCGCCGGCGAGCCCCACCACGACGTCGCCCTCGCGCAACCCCACGCGCTCGGCGGGACTGCCCTTCTCGACCGAGAGCACCAGCACGCCGCTCTCATGCGCCAGCGCCCACCGGCGCACGATCGGCCGCCGCAGGCGGGCGTTCTGCCCGGCGATGCCGAGGTAGCCACGCACGACGCGGCCCTCGCGCATGAGCGTCGCGGCGACGAAGCGCGCCAGGTCGATCGAGATCGCGAAGCACAGCCCCTGCGCGGGCATGATCGTCGCGGTGTTGACGCCGATCACCTCGCCGCGCGAGTTCACGAGCGGGCCGCCCGAGTTGCCGGGATTGAGCGCGGCGTCCGTCTGCAGGACGTCGTCGATCAGCCGGCCCGACTGGGCGCGCAGCGAGCGCCCGAGCGCGCTGACGACGCCCGCGGTCACGGTGGCCTGGAAGCCCAGCGGGCTGCCGATCGCGATCGCCACCTGCCCCACGCGCAGCCGCGACGACTGCCCCAGCGTGGCCGGCACCAGGCCGTCCGCGGCGATGCGCACCACCGCGATGTCGGTGTCGGGGTCGTCGCCGACGAGCGTCGCGGGCACCTGCCGGCCGTCGGCGAGCGTCACCTCCATGCGCTGCGCCTCGTGCACGACGTGGCTGTTCGTGACCACGTAGCCGTCCGGCGTGATCACGAAGCCCGAACCCGAGCCGCCGTGGCGCGGGTCGGTCGCGACGTCGATGCGCACGACCGAGGGCGCGACGCGCTCGACCGCCGCCATGACCGCTTCCGAGTAGGCGTCCAGCAGGTGCGCGTCGTCGACGCCCGCCGGCGAGGGCGCGCCGGGCTCGCGCGGCTCGGGAGCGCCGTAGAGCCATTGCAGCGATGACATCGGGAACCTCCACTCAGGCCGGGCGGAGACGTAGAACCCGGCGCCCCTCGGGGGGCCGCCGGGTTCCGGGGCACCCGGTTGGATGTCCCGGCCCAGGGCCCGGTTCCGGGCCGCGCCCGGGCGCGGTCCTCATGGTACGCCCGGCGGCGTCCGCCGGCGCGGCGTCAACCCCGCGCGGCGGCGG
>JBAIWU010000628.1:0-6724 GCA_037917155.1 Candidatus Eiseniibacteriota bacterium | reverse complement strand
CGCCGGCGGAGGCCCGCCGGCGCTCCGGCGCCGGCCCCGCGGACTCAGGCGGGAGCGCCCGCGGCGACGCGCGCGGGCGGCGTCCACGCCACGGCGCGCTCGGGGACGCGGTCGATCCACGCGCGATGCCAGAGCTCGAGCGTGAGCAGCGTCCACAGTTCGCGGCTCCGGTCGCGCCGGCCCTCGAGGTGGTCCTCGACGATGCGCCGCAGCGCCGGCGGCTCGAAGTAGCCGCGGCCGAGGCACGTGGTCGAGAGCAGCGTGTCGGCGAGCAGCCCGCGCATGGGGCCGCGGAACCACGGCGCGAGCGGCACCGTGAAGCCCACCTTGGGCCGGTCGACGACCTCGCGCGGCAGCAGCTTCCGCGCGAGCCGCTTGAGCAGCACCTTGCCCTCGAGCCCGCGCACCTTGTGGCGGGGCTCGAGCCGCATGGCCCAGTCGATGAGCGGGTTGTCGAGCAGCGGCACGCGCGCCTCGACCGAGGCGGCCATGCTCATCTTGTCCATCTTCATGAGCAGGTCGTCCGACAGCCAGAGCAGCAGGTCGACATCGAGCATGCGGTCGAGCGGCGCCGTCGCGGACGACGCCGCCAGCGCGCGGCGGAACGGCTCCGCGCCGGCGCCCGCGTGTGCGCGCAGCGCGGGCGAGAGCAGCGCGTCGCGCTCGCCGCCCGCGAAGCCGGCGAACCACGCCGACAGCCGCTCGGCCTCGTCGCGGAAGCGGGCGCTGCGCCCGACGACCTGCAGCTTGCGGAAGCGGAATGGCAGCCGGTCGACGCCGTGGTCGAGCAGCGGGTCGCGCAGGACCGCCGGCAGGTGCGCGAGCGTGCGCGCCCACGGCTCGACGGCGTACTTGGGATACCCCGCGAACAGCTCGTCGCCGCCCTCGCCCGTGAGCACGACCGTGACCGTCTCGCGCGCGAGCTTGGTGACGAGGTAGGTGGGGATCGCGGCGGGCTCCGAGACGGGCTCGTCCTGGTGCCAGACGAGCTGCGGCAGCTCGCGGAGCAGGTCGTCCGCGCCGACGACGATCTCGCGGTGCTCGGTGCGGCAGTGCGCCGCCACCGCCCGGGCGAACGGCAGTTCGCTGTACGGCCCGGGGGCGTCGAAGCCGACGCTGAACGTCTGCACGGGCCGCTCGAGCACGCGGCTCATGAGCGCCACGACGAGGCTCGAGTCCACGCCGCCCGAGAGCAGCGCGCCCAGCGGCACGTCGCTCATCAGGTGCGACGTCACCGAGGCGGTGAGGCGCTCCTCGACCTCGGCCAGCGCCGCGTCCTCCGACAGCGTGATCCGGGGCTCGTAGGCGGGGCGCCACCAGCGCCGGGGCGCGGGCTCGGCGCCGGCCGCCAGCGTCATGCAGTGGCCCGGCGGCAGCTTCTCGATGCCCTCGAAGAGCGTGTTCGGGGCGGCGGTGTAGCGCAGCGTCAGGTGTTCGACGACGCCGTCCACGCGGGGACGGCGCTCCACGCCCGGGAACGCGAGCAGCGCCTTGATCTCCGAGGCGAACGCCCAGCCTCGCCCGGCCCGGGTCCAGTAGAGCGGCTTGATGCCCACGCGGTCGCGCGCCACGAACATGCGCCGCCGCGCCCGGTCCCAGAGCGCGAACGCGAACATGCCGTCGAGCCGGCGCACGCAGTCCTCACCCCACTGCTCGTAGGCGTGGACGATCGTCTCCGTGTCGGCGTGCGTGCGGTAGCGGTGCCCGGCCGCCTCCAGCTCGCGGCGCAGCGCGAGGTGGTTGTAGATCTCGCCGTTGTACGCGATCCAGACCGTGCCGTCCTCGTTGGCGAGCGGCTGGTGGCCGGCCGCCACGTCGACGATCGCGAGCCGGCGGAACGCGAGCCCGGCGCCGGACTCGGCGAGGAAGCCGTCGTCGTCCGGGCCGCGGTGGCGGATGCTCGCGGCCGCACCGGCCAGCCAGGCCCGGTCCGGCGTCCCGCCCGAGGGATCGAAGAACGCGGCGAAGCCGCACATCAGCGGGCCGCCCCGGACGGCGCCCGATCCGGGCGCATCACATCCACCCGAAGCGCTTGCGGACGAGGTGGGTCAGGTTGAGCCACCCGTCCCGCCACTTCTGCAGCTTCACCTCGCCGATGCGCGCGCCGTACGGGATGTGCGCCTCGCCGAAGCGCGCGTGGCGCAGGATCGCCTCGAGCTTGATCTCCTGGCTGAACGGCATGCCGTCGCTCGTGAGCTTGAGCCGCTGGAGCAGCACGCGGCGGAACACCCACATGCCCGACTGGCTGTCGCGGATCGGCACGAAGAAGAGCAGCATGGCCGTCACCGTGAGCACCCAGTTGCCGAGCCGGTTGGTGAAGTTCATCGCCCGCGGGTCGGAGAGCGGGAAGCGGCTGGCGGAGAGGAAGTCCCACCGCTTCTCGACGAGCTGCTCGACGAGCCGGGGAATCTCCTCGGGCGGGTACGTGCCGTCGCCATCCATCGTGACGATGACGTCCCCCGTGGCGGCCGCGAGCCCGGCCTTGTAGGCCGCGCCGTAGCCCGGGGTCTTCTGCTCGACCACGCGGGCGCCCAGCGACCGGGCGACCTCCGCGGTGCGGTCGGTGCAGTTGTTGTCCACCACCACGATCTCGTCGACGACCTTCGGAATGCGCCCGATGACCTCGCGGACGCCGTCCTCCTCGTTGTAGCACGGGATCACGACGCTCAGCTTCAGGTTCTGGTGCATCGGCGGGGGGAGTCCTCGCGCATGGGTGCGGTCGGGTGGGAGGGGCGGGCAGGGGGCGCGCTCGCCCATGAGCGTATCAGAGCGCGGAACGCGCGGGCAATGCAGCGGCCGCTCCCGGAACGCGTTGCGCGGGTCCGGCGGCGCCGGTGTTGCACTCCGCACGACCGGCCCCGCCGGGCGCCGTGGCGGGGCGTCTCAGGCGCCCTGGACCGCTCGTGCGTCGGCGGCGTCCTTGCGCAGCCGGCTGGCCGCGATCCAGAACGCGAACATGAGCCAAACCTGGAACTGGTACGTCGCGTTGCGCAGGTACTCGATCTTCACCTGGTCCACGAGGAAGAACACGAGCTGGACGCGCGCCAGCAGCATGTAGGCCTCCACGTAGTCCTCCGCGAGCGGCGAATCGACCGTCGGGCGCGTGGCCACGAACAGCTTCCAGAGCAGCCAGAGGAAGAACACGAGCCCGAAGAGGCCCACGATGTTCGCGACGTAGAGGTACAGGTTGTGCGGCCAGTACCAGAAGTACAGGCCGCGCGCGAATGAGTAGAAGGGTCCGGAGCCGATGAGTGGGTGGAGCAGGAAGTGGTCCCAGGCGTCCTGCCACGCGGCGGCGCGGGTGTCGGGGACGAGTCCCTTGAACTCCGTCTGCGACAGTCGCGCGAGCAGGTCGCCCGAGCGCGTGAAGTTGGCGACGACGAAATTCGCGCCCAGGAACACGGCGGCGAGGGCCGCGCCGCCCACCACCATCGGGACCACGCGCAGGCGGCGGCGCATCATCCACAGGCCGTACGCGAACGCGACGCCCAGCGAGAAGATCGGGCCGCGCGTGACCGTGGAGAACATGATGAACACGGTCAGCACGAGCAGTGCGCCGAAGTACACGCGCCGGTAGGAATCGCGCGCCCGCGCCACGAGGAAGCTCAGGAAGAGCACGTTGAGGCCGCAGAAGTCCGCGAGCAGCTCGAAGTCGTAGAACGTGCCGCCGATGCGCACGTTCTGGGTGTCGAACGCTTCACCGAGCGTGTGCGTGAAGTCGATCCAGCCGGGCACGAGTGCCTTGCCGGGATGCGTGAGCTCCCAGAGGGCGAGCAGCGAGATGGTCACCAGCACGCCGGCCTGGAACTCGTGCAGCCGGCGCAGGTCGGCCCCGGTGCGGATGCTGTTCACGACCACGTAGAACAGGAATAGCGTGCCCACGAACAGCTCGAAGTTCGAGAGCGCGAGATGCAGGTTCTCGGGCAGGACGTTGTAGAACGACACCACGTAGGCGATGAGCAGTCCCACCACCGGCATGTCGATCGGCGTCGACTGCGGCCTCGGCAGCTCGCGCTGGCCGACGCGCAGCAGGTAGATGACGAGCAGCAGCAGGATCAGGGCCAGGTTCGTGGTGCCGAACGTCGTGCCCTTGGGATAGGGCAGGGCGAACATGACGAGCCCGATGCCGGCGATGATCTCGAGGCGCCAGGCGATGCCGACGACCACGAGACCGGCGAGCACGGAGAGCACCCGCTTGTCGGGCGCCATGTACTGAAGGCCCAGGACCACGCCCAGCCCGAGCACGACGACGGCCGTGACGACGCGGTCCACCCAGCCGCCGAGCACCTCGCCGAGCGGGAGCCGGCCCGCGTGGGAGCCGTTGCGCACCTAGCGCTCCTGCCGGTCCGTGACCGGCACGTCGGCGGTCACGCGGGCCACGCCCGAGCCGCGGGCCACCCGTGCCGCCGGGCGGTTGGTCGTCACGTCCAGTCGCTTCTCCTCGATCGGGGGGGTGGGACCTCGTCGCGCGCCCGTGCAGGCACGCTCCGTCCCACCGTTATCGACCGCTCTCGCTCCCGGCGCGACCCCCCGGGATTCGCGGTGGCGCGCGCGGGCGAGCCGCCACGTGCGTGCCTGCAGACGCTCATGAGCGTAGCAAGGCCGTGGTTCGCCGGGCAAGCGGAACGCTTCGCGCGGCGGCGCCGTCTTGGCGGGCCGCGGGACGGCCGCTAGACTGCGAAAACATGGCGAACACGACCCCAGCAGCCCCGGCCGTGACGGCGACCCCATCGGGCACGCCGGGGGCCGACCGGATCGACCCCGCCCGCGTGGCGGTCGTGATCCCGGCCTGGAACGAGGTCGGCAAGATCGGCGCGGTGGTCCGCAAGGTGCCCCGGCGCTGGGCCTCCTGCGTGATCGTGGTCGACGACTGCTCCGCCGACGACACGGCCGGGGAGGCCCGCTCGGCCGGCGCGGACGTGGTCATCCGGCACGAGGCCAACCGGGGCGTCGGCGCGGCGATCCGGACCGGACTGTTCGCGGCGCGGCGCGCCGGGTACGAGGTCGCCACGATCCTCTCGGGCGACGACCAGCACGAGCCGGACGAGCTGCCGCGCGTCCTCGCGCCGGTCTTCGCCGGGGAGGCGGACCTCGTGCAGGGCTCGCGCTGGCTGCCCGGCGGCGCCACGCCCGGGATCCCGCCGTCGCGGCGCTGGCTCACGCGGCTCTACCCGCTGCTGTTCGCGCTGGCGAGCGGCGTCCGCATCACGGACGGCACGAACGGAATGCGCGCCTTCCGGCTGTCCCTGCTCGACGATCCGCGCATCCGGCTCGAGCAGCCCTGGCTCGATCGCTACGAGCTCGAGCCCTACCTGCTCTACCAGGCGGTGCGGTACCGCTTCCGCGTGCGCGAGGTGCCGGTGACGGTCCGCTACCACGGGCGCGGCACGACCAAGATGAGGCTGCTGCGGGACGGCTGGCGTATCCTGCGCCCGATCGTGTTCCTGCGGCTCGGCATTCGGCACTGACCTTCCGGAGACCCTCCGTGAGCACACTCGAGAACACGCGCGTCCTCGTCACCGGCGGCGCGGGCTTCGTCGGCAGCAACCTCGTGAGACGCCTGATCCGCGACGGCGCCCGCGTCACCGTTCTCGACGACCTGTTCACCGGGCGGCTCGAGAACCTGCCCGCCTCCGGCTTCGAGTTCGTCCAGGGCTCCGTGACCGACGTTCCGGTCGTGGACCGGCTGGTGGCGGCGAACGAGGTCGTGTTCCACGCGGCGGCGCGCAACATCGTCGTCTCCACGCGCAACCCGCGCGAGGACTTCGAGACGAACATCGGGGGCACGCTCAACGTGCTCATGGCCGCGCGCGCGGCCGGGACGCGCCGCGTCGTCTACACCTCGAGCACGTCGGTCTACGGCAACCCGCGCTACCTCCCGATCAACGAGGACGACCGGCTGCAGCTCCTCACGCCGTACGCGGTGTCCAAGCTCGGCGGCGAGAACTACTGCATGGCGTTCCACGAGAGCTACGGCGTGCCGGCCACGGCCGTGCGCTACTCGAACGTCTACGGACCGGGGCAGGACCCGGCGAACCCCTACTGCGGCGTCGTCGCCAAGTTCATCGAGTCGCTCTTCGCGGGCCGACCGCCCGTGGTGCACGGCGACGGCCAGCAGACGCGCGACTTCACGTACATCGACGACGCGGTCGAGGCCACGGTGCTGGCCGGCACGACCGACCGCGCGGTGGGCGAGGTGTTCAACGTGGGCACCGGGCTCGAGACGCGCGTGCTCGAGCTGGCGGCGATGCTGATCCGCATCGTGGGCGTCGACGTCGAGGTCGAGCACAAGGACCGCCGCGACATCGACAACATCCGCCGGCGCGTGGTCAATATCGAGAAGACCCGTCGCACGCTCCGCTGGGTGCCCGAGGTGACGCTCGAGCGCGGCCTCGTGCGCACGGTGGAATGGCAGCGCGCCCAGGCCGCACGGCGGGCTTGAGCCGCCGCGGGCACGGCCGGCCGGGCGCCGTTCAGCCCCGCTGACCGGGCGCGGGCTCGCCGTCACCCGCTCGAGAAAACCGGGTTGAATTCCCTGTCTGGGGCTTGTTAAGCTGTTTCCACGGTCAGTTCCCCAGTCTCCTTTCCCACCTAATTGAAGGAGCCGCCGAAACGATCCCTTGCTAACTGGGTTGAACATCGCTGAGACGAGCAGCACCGCGAGATCGCGTCAGCGATCCGCACGACCGTAGTGATTCGGGACACGCATCTAAGGAAGAGACAC
>JBAIWU010000627.1:0-3140 GCA_037917155.1 Candidatus Eiseniibacteriota bacterium | reverse complement strand
GGACCAGGTCGTCGGGATCGTCCTTGCGGCGGTTCTCGTATTCGAACGGCCCGAGCGGCTTGCCGGAGAGGAAGCGACTCGCCATGCACCGGTACCGGCCGTCGATCGGCGGCGTCACCTGCTCGAGGATTCCGTCGAGGTAGGCGTCCGTGAGGCGCTTCTTGTGTCCGCCACCGGACTCGTACGTCGCATTGGGCGCGATGCGCAGGTCAGCGCGGCTGAACGTGGCGATCGCGTTCTCGGGCACGTTGTAGCCTGCGGCCCAGAACAGGTACGAGCCGATCACGTCGGCCGCGGTGGCGGCCTCCGGGAACTGCGGCACGTCGAACTTGACCACGTACTTGACGCCGCGCGCGTCCTTCATCTGGAAGCCCGGCGAGACGCCCTGCGACTTGGCGCTGGTCACGGTCCACGGCAGCTGGGGCCCCTCGCCGGGCCCGGGGCCGTGCAGCATCTGCTCGACGCTCACCGGCCGGAAGCCCAGGCGCGGCTGCCACCACGTGCTCGGCAGCCGAACCTGGTCGTCGGCGTCGACGTTGGCCGCCTCGCGCGGGTCGTTCCGCAGCCGGCGGATGCCACGCGGCAGGTCGACGGCACGCGTGAGCTGCCGGATCACGGTCTGGTCGAGCAGGTCGTACGTGTACGAGCGGTCGTGCGGCCGGGGCGGCTTGACCGCGCCGCGCGCGGAGTCCGCATGCGGCGCGGTGATCGCGAGCAGCACGCCCAGGCAGGCGGCCGCGGGCGTCACCGCAGGCCTCCCAGCGTCCACGTGACGCGCCACTGCTCGCGGCTGAAGTCCATGCCGGCGGAGCCGATCACCCCATGCTCCCAGCGCGGACGCACCGCGAAGCCGACCGAGTGCTCGAGGCCGGCCAGGCGCGTGTCGCGCCAGACGTCGTGGCTCACCTGCCCCCACTCCGAGTGCAGGTCCACTTCGAGCCGGCGCGAGATCGGGAAGATGTACGAGAGCTTCGCCTGCGCCGCGTCGAGATCGTGGAAGCGGCCGGAGGTGAAGCCGCCGAGCCCGGCGCTGCCGCCCAGGGTCGCGTAGTCCGCCAGCGCGAAGCGCTCGGCGTGGTCGAGCACGCGCTGGTCCTCGACCCGGACGAGCAGCCGCAGCGTGCGCGGATCGCGCCGGAACGAAACCCCGGTCTCGCCCTCGAGCTGGTAGCGCATGAACCGCGCGCCGTCGCCGCCGGTCGGATCGAAGCGCTGGGCGGAGGCCGCCAGGCGCGCGCCGCCCACCCAGTGCGGCTGGCCGGTCCGCGAGTCGATCGCCAGGCGCACGCCGGTCACCACATGGTCGAGGCGGCGGTCGCGCACCGGCGCGAGCGCCGGGTCGAGCGCGTCGAACGCGGTGACGCCGCGCTCGCGGCTCGCGCCCGTCACCAGGCGGCGCGGACCGGCCTCGAGCTCGAGCACCGGCCAGCTGCGCGGGCCGCCCGAGTCGGCGGCGGCGAAGTGCAGGCCCGCGCGGGCCCATTCCACGTGCGAGGCGTAGCCGCTCACGACCCGCCGCGACGAGGACGGGCCGAGCCCGTAGAAGCGCTCTCGCGGGCGCCACGCGTCACCCAGCTCGAAGGACGCGGGACGTCCCTGGAGGTCGAGCCACGTGCCCGAGTAGCCGTTCAGCGTGAGCGCCTGCCGCACGCCGAGCACCATGGTGTTGCGTCCGCGGCCGATCGGCTCGCGCCACTGCAGCGCGCCGCCCAGCCCGGCTCGGTCGCCCAGCTCCGAGCCGCCGACGCCGATCCGCGAGTGGCCGTGCGCGGGCTCCGGAGGGCGCAGCGCGATGTAACCGCGATCCTCGCCCCAAAGCAGCGCGCGCTCGGTCGCGGTGCCGAGCCCGACGAACGGCAGCGACACGATGCGGCCCGGCAGCAGCAACACCTGCTCCCACGGCTCGCGACGCGGGACCGGACGGTCCGGACGCCACGCGGGTCGGTTGTCGGCGCCGAGGTCGTTCGCACCGGGGCCGTACGCGCCCATCGCGGCACGTGTGCCCGCGTTCGCGCCACTCCACGCGGCGCTGTCGGCGCGCGCGCTCGTGCGCCGTGCGCGAGGCGGCCCGCCGGTCGCGGCGATCACGACGGAGGGCGCGGCCACGAGGGCGAGCCCGAGCAGCGCGGCCCACGCGGCCCGGCGATGGATTGCGGCGTTCTCGAGCACGGTCGCCTCCACGCGTGCGGCCCGCGCGGGCAGGGAAAGCGCGCGCCGTGTCGTTCCACTCCACCTGGGCGGCCCTTCTCACCTCGGCCACGGGAAACTGCAGGCCCCGTGCCGTCACATCACCGGATCGTTTGCCGCGCCGGGAACGTCATGAACGCCCGCAGGCGAGCCCCGGGGCCGTCCCCGGCTTGTAAGAACCGGGCCGCGTCCACACGTGGTCTACAAATGTCGGCCGTGGCGCGACGCGCCCCTGCCCCCCTCGACGCCGCAGCGTCGCCCACTTCTGGCCCGCCACGGTCCTGTTCCACGGCATCGCCGCGAGCTCGCTGGTCGAGCGTCGACTCTTCGAGCCACTGGCCCTCGGACGTCTTCGTCGGCGCGACCACGGGCTTCTTCATCTCGCGCACCGTGATCGCGCGGCACGAGCAGCGCCACGCCGCGATCGAGGCGATGGCCGGGCGCCGGGACGGCGTCACCCGCATCGGCGTCACACACCGCTTCTGATCACGCGCGAAGCCCCCGGCGGACTCGCCGGGGGCCTCGTCGTGCGAAACGGAATCAGCGGGCGAAGCGCTTGCGGAACGCGCCGGCCATCGCCACCAGGCCCATGCCGGCGAGCGCCATGGTTCCGGGCTCGTGGACGGGCTGCACGGGTCCGCCGGGCGTGCCGCCCGGGGCGCCGGGACCGCCGCCGGCCGGTCCGTGGTCCTCACCACCACCACCGCCCGGCCCGCCCGGGGTGTTGCCCGGGTGATGACCGTGTCCGTGGCCGTCGAAATCGTTGAATGCGGTCTGCACCCGGCCCTGATCCTGTTCACCGGATCCCGGCTGCGCCGACCATCCGTCGGCGAGGGCGGGAGCGGCGCCCCACGCGGATGTGCATGCCGCCAGCGCGAGCACGCCGAGCAGTCTTCGCGTCGAACACACGCGACGTCCGTTGAGCATCATCGGATTCCTCCCCGCGGCTCCGT
>JBAIWU010000626.1:0-1591 GCA_037917155.1 Candidatus Eiseniibacteriota bacterium | reverse complement strand
CCATCACCGGCCGGGTGCCCGTCGGCACCATGACCCTCACGCCGAAGCAGGTGACCGAAGCCGAGGTGGCGCGCCGGGTGGCCGACTTCCTCGACGACGACGCCCGCACCCGCGCCGAGTCGAAGGTCGCGCGCCTCGGCGAGGCGCTCGGCACCGGCTGGGCGACCGACGGCGTCGAGTCCACCCTGCGCGCGCTGCAGCGCGGGCAGGTGGCCGCCCTGCTGGTGGACCACGACGCCGAGGTCGCCGGCTTCCGGATGTCGAAGTCGGGCCGCCTCACGCTCACCGCCACGTCGTCCAACGGCGAGGGCGACCCGGTGCCGGTGGCCGACGTGATCGACGACGCCATCGAGGACGCGCTGCGGCAGCGCGCCCGCGTGGCCGTGGTGCGCGGATCCCCGGCGCGGCGGTTCCACCAGCTCGCCGGGTTCCTGAGGTTCCAGGTCTCGTGACCGAATCCCGCAAGCGTCCCGCCGGCGAGCCCGCGATGCGCGCGGTGCTGTTCGACGTCGGCGGGACGCTGGTCCACATCGACCACGCCCGCATCGCGGCGATCATCGAGCGCGTGCTGGGCATCAAGGTGCTCGCCCAGGCGGTCGCCGACTCGGAGTACGCCGGGCGGGCCGCCGTCGAGGCCGCCCTCGGCGATACGCAGGGCTCCGACGGCGAGCGCTGGGCGGTGCACTTCCGCGGGATGCTCGAGTCCCTCGGCATCGGCCCCGCCGACTTCGCGCGGGTCGGCCCGGCGATCCTCGCGTCGCACAAGGAGCGGCACCTGTGGTGCGTCGTGCCGCCCGGCACCACCGAGGCGCTCGACGCGCTGGCGCACGCGGGCTGGTACGTGGGCTGCGTGTCCAACGCGGACGGGAAAGTGGCCGAGCTGCTCGAGAGCCACGGCCTGCGCCACCGCCTGCGCTGCATCATCGACAGCGGCGCGGTCGGCATCGAGAAGCCGGACCCGCGGATCTTCGCCCTCGCGCTCGAGCAGAGCGGCATCCCGGCGCGCGAGACGTACTACGTCGGCGACGTGCACGGCATCGACGTGATCGGCGCCGCGCGTGCGGGCCTGGTCCCGGTGCTCCTCGACCCGCTGGGCCGCTATGCCGATCGAGGCTGTCGCACAACGCCGGACGTCGCGACGTTCAGCCGCGAGCTTGTATCCCTCCGGGACGCCGCCTAGGTTCCCCGCGCCATGAAATCCGCCCCCGCGAAGAAGCACGCTGCCGCGAAGGCCTCCCGGCCGATTCGCGTCCTCGTCGCCAAGCCCGGGCTCGACGGGCACGACCGCGGCGCCAAGGTGGTCGCGGCCGCCCTGCGCGACGCCGGGATGGAAGTGATCTACACCGGGCTCCACCAGACGCCGGAGATGGTGGTCGCGGCCGCGGTGCAGGAGGACGCCGACGTGGTCGGCCTGTCCATCCTGTCGGGCGCGCACATGACGCTGTTCCCGCGCGTGCTCGAGCTGCTCAGGGAAGCCGGCCGCGGCGACGTGCTGCTGACCGGCGGCGGCATTCTGCCGAAGGAAGACATCGACGCATTGCAGGGGCAGGGCGTCGGGCGGCTGTTCGGCCCCGGCACCGCCACCAGCGAG
>JBAIWU010000625.1:0-5231 GCA_037917155.1 Candidatus Eiseniibacteriota bacterium | reverse complement strand
GGAAGTTCATGATCGCGACCTTCGTCTGGGGCCTGGTCGGCATGCTCGTGGGGCTGCTCATCGCCCTGCAGCTCGCCGTGCCGACGCTGAACGTCCCGCCGTTCCTGACGTTCGGCCGCCTGCGCCCACTCCACACGAACGCGGTCATCTTCGCCTTCGCGGGCAACGCGATCTTCACGGGCGTGTACTACTCGTCGCAGAGGCTGCTGAAGGCGCGCATGTTCTCCGACCTGCTGAGCGCCCTGCACTTCTGGGGCTGGCAGCTCATCATCGTGTGCGCCGCGCTGACGCTGCCCATGGGATTCACGCAGTCCAAGGAGTACGCCGAGCTCGAATGGCCCGTCGACATCCTCATCGCGGTCGTCTGGGTGATCTTCGCGGTCAACTTCTTCATGACCATCGCCCGGCGCCGCGAGAAGCACCTCTACGTGGCGATCTGGTTCTACATCGCGTCGATCGTCACGGTCGCGATCCTGCACATCTTCAACAACCTCGTGATCCCGGCCGGGGCGCTCAAGAGCTACTCGATCTACGCCGGCGCGCAGGACGCGCTCATGCAGTGGTGGTACGGGCACAACGCCGTGGCGTTCTTCCTGACGACGCCGTTCCTCGGGCTCATGTACTACTTCATGCCCAAGGCGGCGAACCGGCCGGTATTCTCATACCGGCTGTCGATCCTGCACTTCTGGACGCTCGTGTTCATGTACATCTGGGCCGGGCCGCACCACCTGCACTACACGGCCCTGCCGGAGTGGGCGTCCACGCTCGGCATGATCTTCTCGATCATGCTGTGGATGCCGTCGTGGGGCGGCGGCGTCAACGGGCTGCTGACGCTGCGCGGCGCGTGGAACCGCGTCGTCGACGACCCGATCCTCAAGTTCTTCGTCGTCGCGGTCACGGCCTACATGATGGCGACGTTCGAGGGCCCGATGCTGGCCGTGAAGAGCGTCAACGCGCTCGCGCACTACACGGACTGGGTCATCGCGCACGTGCACACGGGCGCGCTCGGCTGGAACGGCTTCCTCACGTTCGGGATGGTCTACTGGCTGCTGCCGCGCGTCTTCCAGGCGAAGCTCCACAGCACGAAGCTCGCCGAGGCCCACTTCTGGGTCGCGACGTTCGGGTTGATCCTGTATTCGACGTCCATCTACAGCGCCGGCGTCACGCAGGGCCTCATGTGGCGGGCGTTCGACACCTCGGGCCGGCTGAGCTACCCGGACTTCATCGAGACCACGATGAAGCTCATGCCCATGTACTGGACGCGCGCGCTCGGCGGCGCGCTCTACATCACCGGCGTGCTCATGTTCGGCTGGAACATCCTGCGCACGTGGCAGTCGCGGCCGAAGACGTACGAGGAGCCGGTCATCCTGGCGGCGCCGCTCGCGCGCGCGCACGGCGAGGGCGGGCGCTCGATCTTCGCGGGCTTCACCACCAGCGGCCACCGCCGGTGGGAGGGCCTGCCGCTCGTCTTCTCGGTGTGGGTGACGGTCGCGGTCATCGTGGCGTCGCTGTTCGAGATCGTCCCGACGTTCCTGATCCGCGACAACGTCCCGACCATCGCCTCGGTCAGGCCGTACACGCCGCTCGAGCTGGCCGGGCGCGACATCTACCAGCGCGAGGGTTGCTTCAACTGTCACTCGCAGATGATCCGGCCGCTGCGCTACGAGACCGAGCGTTACGGCGAGTACTCCAAGCCCGGCGAGTCCGTCTACGAGCACCCGTTCCTCTGGGGCTCGCGCCGGATCGGGCCCGACCTCGCGCGCGAAGGCGGCAAGTACCCGAACCTCTGGCACGTGAACCACATGCGCGACCCGCGCTCGGTGACGCCGAGGTCCATCATGCCGCCGTACCCGGGGTTGTTCACGTCCGCGATCGACTTCCCCGCGGTCGAGAAGCACGTCGACACGATGATGATGCTCGGGGTGCCGTACGCCGAGTTCGCACAGCAGGGCGCCGCGGCCGCGGCCGCGCGCGCGCAGGCCAGGTCGATCGCGGACGACATCGCCGGCAACGGCGGGCCGCGCGGACTCGAGGACAGGGAGATCGTGGCGGTGGTCGCGTACCTGCAGCGCCTCGGCACGGACATCCGGAAGGCGAGCCCGACCGCGATGCGGCGGTCGCCGCTGCTGGGCGGGTACTGACATGCACCTCGTCGACATCGTGAGTCACGCCGGGCTCGCCATCTGGGCCGAGCTGGCGCTGGTGCTGTTCCTGCTCGCCTTCGTGGTCATCGTGATCGCCACGTTCCGGCCCTCGAACCACCGGGCCATGGACGCGGCCAGCCGCCTTCCGTTCGACGACGATCCCGCCGCCCGGCGGGAGGAGGACACCCGCCCATGAGCGCGCCGCGCGACGAGGATCGCCTGCTCGAGCACGCGTACGACGACATCCAGGAGTACGACAACCCGCTCCCCGGATGGTGGACCACGATCTTCTGGGCCACGATCGCGTTCTCGCTGCTCTACTACGTCAACGTGATTCCCGGCATCGGCACGGGCAAGGGCCGCATCGCCGCCTACCGGGCCGACAGCACGGCGGCCGCCGAGAAGTACGGCGCGGTGGAGAAGGCCGGGGCCGGCATCGATGTCAGCCTGATGCTGGCCGACCTCAAGGACCCGGCGCAGCTCGCCGCGGGCAAGGCCATCTTCGAGGATCCGTCGCGGTGCGCGACGTGCCACGTCGCGGACGGCGGCGGCCTCGTGGGGCCGAACCTGACCGACGACTACTGGATCCACGGCCCGCGGCCGATCGACATCCTGACGACGATCACGAACGGCGTGCCCGACAAGGGCATGCTGACGTGGGGGCCGATCCTCGGCCCGCAGAAGGTCGCCCAGGTGGCGGCCTACGTGTACACGCTGCACGGAACGCGCCCGAAGTCGCCCAAGGAGCCGCAGGGCGCGAAGTACGCCTACGACGCGAACGGTCCGGTCGTGAGCGCCGCGGCGGACAGCGCCGCGGCGGCGAAGTAGTCGGCCCGCACGAGTCCCGGCCGCATCCCGAGGAGACAGCCCGATGGCGGTGGAGCCGCAGGTGGCGAAGGCGCCCGGTCGCGTCCTGTCGACGCTCAACGAGGACGGGTCCCGTCGCTGGATCCGTCCCCGTCCGTCGCGCGGCGCGTGGTGGCACCGGCGGCGCGCGCTCGCGTGGGTGCTGATGCTCGTCTTCCTCGCGATCCCGTACGTGAAGGCGGGCGGCAAGCCGCTCGTCCTGCTCGACCTGCCGGCGCGCGAGTTCACGCTGTTCGGCACGACGTTCCTGCCCACGGACATGCTGCTGTTCATGCTGCTCTTCGTGAGCCTCGCCGTCGTGGTCTTCCTCGTGACCACGCTGCTCGGGCGCGTCTGGTGCGGCTGGGCCTGCCCGCAGACCGTGTACATGGAGTTCCTCTTCCGTCCCATCGAGCGCGCGCTCGAAGGCGGCTTCCGCGGCTCGATGCGGCTCGACCGCAGGGGCGGCGTGGCGGGGGTGCGCGTCGTCAAGTACGCGATCTACCTCGTGCTGTCGCTCGTCCTCGCGCACGCGTTCCTGGCCTACTTCGTCAGCGTCGAGCGGCTCGTCCAATGGGTGCAGGGGCCGCCGCACGCGCACCCGGTCGCGTTCGCCATCATGGCCGGCACCGCGCTCGCGGTCTTCGCCGACTTCGCCTGGTACCGCGAGCAGACGTGCCTCGTGGCGTGTCCGTACGGCCGGCTGCAGAGCGTGCTGTTCGACCGCCGCACGCTGATCGTCGCCTACGATCCCGCCCGCGGCGAGCCGCGCATGCCGGGCACGACGCCGCGCCCGCAGGGCGCCGGCGACTGCATCGACTGCGGCAACTGCGTGCGGACGTGCCCGACCGGCATCGACATCCGCGACGGACTCCAGATGGAGTGCATCTCGTGCACGCAGTGCATCGACGCCTGCGACGAGATCATGCGCAACATCGGGCAGGCGCCGGGACTCATCCGCTACGCCACGCGCGACGAGCTCGAGGGCCGCCCGGCCCGGTTGCTGCGCGCGCGCATCGTGCTCTACCCGCTGGCGCTGGCCGTGAGCCTCGGGCTGTTCCTCTTCTTCCTGGACAACCGCGCCACCTCGGACGTGACGGTGCTGCGCGGGACGGGCGCGCTCTACCAGCTCGCGGACGAGCACACCGTGGTCAGCGACGTGCGCCTGAAGTTCTCGAACCGCAACCGCGACGAGCGGCAGTACCGCATCGAGCTGCTGGGAGGGGAGAGCACGCGCCTGATCGCGCCCATCAACCCGTTCCCGGTCCCGGGCGGCCACACGCTGACCGCGACCGTGTTCGTCCTCTCGCCGCGATCGGCGTTCACGGACGGCCACCGCCACGTGATGTTCCGCATCACGGACGGCCACGGGTTCGGCCGGAACTACGTGCACCCGCTCACCGGCCCGGAGGAGGACGAAGGCCGCGGCGAGCGGCACGGCGAAGCGCGAGAGGGCCGCGAAGGAGGGTCGCATTGAAGCCCGCCGCCCTGTGGCCGCTCGCGATCGTTGGCGTGCTCGCCGTGACGGTGGGCGCGAACGTCGCGATGATCGTCGCCGCGCGCGACCCGAACGCGTACGTGGTCGAGCCGCACTACTACGAGAAGGCGATCGCGTGGGACTCCGCGATGGCGGTCGCCCGGCGCAGCGCCGCGCTCGGCTGGCAGGTGGACGCGTCGCTCGATCGCTGGTCGCCCGCCGGCACGGTGCTCGTGGTCGCGCTCGCGGATTCGGCCGGCGCCCCGGTCGCGGGGGCCGCGGTGCGCGTCGAGATGCTGAACAACCTCTCGCCCGAGCACCCGGTGCGCGCGACGCTGCGCGAGGTCCGCGGCGGCCGCTACGTGGCGACGGTGCCGCTGCCCCGCGCGGGCCTGTGGGAGATCCGAGTCGATGCGCGGCGGGGCGCCAGCCTGTTCGTGGCCGACTTGCGCCGCGACGTCGCGGCGAGAGGCGCGCGGTGATCGCGCTCGCGGCCTCGGTGCTCGGCGCGAGTCTGCTCGGCAGCCCGCACTGCGCGGGGATGTGCGGCGGGTTCGTCTGCTTCGTCTCCGGGGAGGCGTCCGGGGCGCGGCGGTGGCTCGTGCAGGCCGCCTATCACGCGGGCCGCTTCATCTCCTATGTGTCGCTGGGGCTCCTGGCGGGCCGGCTCGGCGAGGGGATCGAGCGCATCGGCGCGTCGGTCGGGCTCCTCCGCGCGGCGCCCATCGCGGCGGGCGCGCTCATGATCCTCTGGGGCGGCGCCA
>JBAIWU010000624.1:0-9858 GCA_037917155.1 Candidatus Eiseniibacteriota bacterium | reverse complement strand
CTCGCGGGCGCGGTCGCGCTCGCGCTCGCGGCGCCCCTCCAGCCGCTCGTCGCGGCGCGCCACCTGCTGCCGCTCGTGATCGCCGTGGCCGCGCTCGCGGCGGTGATCCTCGCGCGCACGCTCGAGGGCGCGCGCGTGCGGAGCGCGATCGACGTCGCGGCGCTCACGCTCGCGGCGTGGGCGGTCGTCGCGATGCCGCGCTGGCGCGCGGTCGAGGACCTCGACGAGGACCCGGGCATGCTGGCCGCCTTCGCCGCGGTGCGCGCGCACGTGCCCGCGGGCGAGACGGTGCTGAGCCGGGAGACCTACGACACGTTCTGGTACGCGGGCCGGAGCGCGAACTGGCCGGTGCCGTTCGGCCAGCGCGACGTGCCGATCGGGATGTTCCTGACCGCCGAGCCGGACTCGGTGGCGGGCGCCCTGCGCCGCCACGGCCTGCGCTGGGTGCTGGTGAGCGGCGAGCCACAGCCGGGGCCGTTCGACGGCGCCGACTGGCCCGCGTCGTTCACGGGCGCGCTCGAGCGGCTCGCGGCCGCCGGCCGCGCGACGCGCGTGTGGACCTCGGACGACGCGAGCCTGTGGCGGCTCGGGCGCTGACGCGCCGCCGCCGTCCTCAGGCGGCGGCGGCCCGGCGGGCGGCGATGTGCCGCGTGACCGCGATGAAGACGAGCATCGCGACCAGCGACGCGAGCCCCACGAGCGCGAACGCGTACCAGTGGTAGTGCGCGGGCGCGTACTGCGGCGGCGTCGGCCCGAGGCCGGCCAGCCACGCGTCGTGGCGCAGGCGGTCGACGAGCGACAGCGTGCCCGGGTCGGGGCAGAAGGCCTTGAGCATGTAGCCCGCGAACACGAACCCGAACAGCCAGGCGAAGAACGTGTTCATGTGCGCGTAGCCCAGGTACAGGCCCTCGCGGCCCGGGGGCGCCTGGCGCGACGCGAACTCGAGGTACTTCGGGCTCAGGAAGCACTCAGCGAGCCCCTGCACCGCGATGCCGACGACCATCATCGCGGTGATCGGGTGCAGCGAGAGGCCGAGCACGTGCACCGGCCCGTGCAGCAGGTGGGCGAACGACATGATGAGCGAAGAGAGCGGGATGAGCGTCATCGCGACGGTCATCGAGGCCTCCGGCGCCCACGTGCGCACGAGCTGCGTGATCGCGACGACGCCGAGCACGACCACGAGCGGGTTGACGTTCGCGTACCACTCCGGCTTGTAGGTCTCGCCGGCCATGCGAATGACGTAGTCGGGCATGGACGCGTAGAGCTGGCCCTGGATGGCCCAGAAGCCCGCGGTGATGAGGATGAGTGCGGTGAAGCGCGCGTTCGCCATCACCGTGAGCATGCCCCGGAAGGCCTCGGCGATGCTGCGCGGGCGTCCGCCGCGGTCCTCGACCGGGTGGAACAGCGCCGTCACGATGAAGAAGCCCACCAGCGCCGCGGCAGCCGAGAAGAAGGGCACGTTGTGGACGCCCATCTGGATGCGGATCGGCGCCACGATCGTCTTGCCCGTGAACGAACCGATGTTGACGATCATGTAGAAGAGGCTGAACGCACGCGCGCGGCTGGCCTCGTCCGAGGATTTCATGGCCGTGCCGGTGATCACCGGCTTCACGAACGAGCCGCCGACCACGATGCACAGCAGCCCCGCGAGCACCGGGCCGAGCGAGCGCACGACGCCGAGCGAGCCGTAGCCGGCGGCGAGCAGCGCGAACGCGAGCATCAGCGAGTGGCGGAAGCCGAGCCGGTCGGCGATCGCTCCGGAGACGAAGGGGAACAGGTAGATCAGTGCGCCGAAGAGCCCCGCCACGAGCCCCGCCTGCACGTCGTCGAGGCCGACGACGCGCAGGAGATAGGTGCGCAACGCGATGAACGTTCCGTAGTAGGCTGCGCGCTCGAACAGCTCCGACAGGTTCGCGGTCCAGAACGAGCGCGGGAAGCTCCACGTGGGGTGGGAGGTCGTCATCGGGACCGGCCTACATGTGGGCGATCACGGCGTCGCCGAACTCGCTGCACTTGATCTCGGTCGCCCCGTCCATCTGGCGCGCGAAATCGTAGGTCACCCGCTTCGCGCCGATCGCGCCGTCCATGCCCTTGATGACGAGGTCGGCCGCCTCGTTCCAGCCCATGTAGCGCAGCATCATCTCGCCCGAGAGCACGACCGAGCCCGGGTTGACGCGGTCGAGGTTCGCGTACTTGGGCGCCGTGCCGTGCGTGGCCTCGAACACCGCGTGGCCCGTGACGTAGTTGATGTTGCCGCCGGGCGCGATGCCGATGCCGCCGACCTGCGCCGCGAGCGCGTCCGAGAGGTAGTCACCGTTGAGGTTGGGGGTGGCGATAACGTCGAACTCGTCCGGCCGCGTCAGCACCTGCTGGAGCGTGATGTCGGCGATGGCGTCCTTCACGAGCAGCCGGCCGGCCGCGAGCGCGGCCTTCTGCTCGGCGTTCGCGGCGTCCTCGCCCTTGGCGGCCTTCGTCCTCTCCCACTGCTCCCACGTGTAGACGCGGTCGCCGAACTCGCGCTCGGCCAGGGCGTAGCCCCAGTTGCGGAACGCGCCCTCGGTGAACTTCATGATGTTGCCCTTGTGCACGATCGTCACGCTCCGGCGCTTCTGCTCCAGCGCGTACTCGATGGCGGAGCGGATGAGCCGCTCGCTGCCCTCGCGCGAGACGGGCTTGAAGCCGATGCCGCTGGTCCCGGGGAAGCGCACCTTCTTGTACGCGGACGGGAACGTGGTCTTGAGGAACTCGAGCACCTTCTTCGCGTCGTCCGAGCCCTCGGCGAATTCGATGCCGGCGTAGATGTCCTCGGTGTTCTCGCGGAAGATGACCATGTCGACCCTCTCGGGGTGCTTCACGGGCGAGGGCACGCCCTTGAACCAGCGCACCGGGCGCAGGCACACGTAGAGGTCGAGGATCTGGCGCAGCGCGACGTTGAGCGAGCGGATGCCGCCGCCGATCGGCGTCGTGAGCGGGCCCTTGATGCCGACGAGGTAGGTGCGGAACGCGTCGAGCGTCTCGTCGGGAAGCCAGTTGCCGGTCTTGTCGAACGCCTTCTGGCCGGCGAGCACTTCCTTCCACACGATCCGGCGCTGGCCGCGGTAGGCCTTCTCGACCGCCGCGTCGAGCACGCGCACGGACGCGCGCCAGATGTCGGGGCCGGTGCCGTCGCCCTCGATGAACGGGAGGACCGGGTGGTTCGGCACCACCATCTTGCCGTCGCGAAGGGTGATGGCTTCGCCCTGGATGACGCTCATGTCACGGACTCCTGCGTGAAGGGAAATCGGAACGGGTGCCGGGCTCGTCCGCGTGCGGTCGGAGCCGGCGCGACGCCCGATACGGATAGATGTCGAGGACCTCGCCCCGGCGATGGCGATCCTGCATGGCCAGCCAGAAGTCGGCGGTGAGCAGCTCGCCGTGGTGCGCGAGGAAGACCTGCAGCAGCTCGCCGGTCAGGCCGAGGAACGAGCGGAACTCCTCCGGGAAGATATCGCGCTCGCCGACGAAGAACCAAGGCTCCAGCGCGCGCTCCTCGTCGTCATTGCGAGGCGCCGGAAGGGTACGAAAGTGGCAATCGGACAGCGGGCAGAGCTCGTCGTAGTCGTAGAAGATGAGCCGTCCGTGGCGCGAGACGCCGAAGTTCTTGAGCAGCATGTCGCCGGGGAAGATGTTCGTCGCCGCGAGGTCGCGCAGCACCTGGCCGTAGTCGATGACCGCGTCGCGTGCCGCCTCCGGGCCCGCCTCGCGCAGGTAGACGTCGAGCGGCCGCAGCCGGCGCTCGGTGTAGAGGTGCCGGATCGCGACGCGGTCGCCGCGCAGCTCGACGGAATCCGCCGCGGTCGCGAGCAGCTCGTCGAGCACGGGGTCGCTGAAGCGCGACCGCTCGAACTCGAGGTGCTCGAACTCCTGCGCGTCGACGAGCCGTCCGGCGCGGTCGTGGCGGAACACGAGCCGGTAGCGGTCGCGCACCTCCTGGTGCGTCACGGTCTTGGGCCACGCGAAGCGGTCGCGGATCACCTTGAACACGACGTCGAAGCCCGGGAGCGTGAACACGAGCATCACCATGCCGCGCTGGCCGGGCGCGATCTCGAAGCGCTCGCGCGTCTGCCCGAGGTGCTGGAGCAGCGAGCGGTACAGCTCGGTCTTGCCGTGCTTGTTGCGGCCGATCGCGGTGTACAGCTCGGCGATCGGCTTGCGCGGCATGATCGAGCGCAGGAACTCGACCAGCTCGCGCGGGCGCTCGGCCTCGACGAAGAAGTACGAGCGCGCGAAGCTGAAGACGATGCTGACCTCGTCCTCGGTGAGCAGCACCGCGTCGACCGCGACACCGGCGTCGGTGCGCCGCAGCGCGATCACCAGCGGCAGCGGCGCGCCGTCCGTGTGCAGCCGGCCCACGAGGTAGGCGCCCTTGCCGCGGAAGAAGACGCTCGCGGCCAGCTCCGCCGCGCGCACCCGCGCCGCGCCGACCTGCTCGACGAGCACGCGCGCCACGCGCACCGCGTCGCCCGCGGCGTCGTCCCAGCCGGGCGCGAGTCGGAAGTGATCGAGCGCGCGCAGCACGAGCGACTCGAGCGCGCCCTCGCGCGGGAAGGTGACCGTGAGCCCGGGCGCGGGCGGCCCCGGCGGGCGGACCGCACCGGGCGCGACGAACTCGACGCCGGGATCGACGCCGATCGTGTGGAAGATGCGGCGCGTGATCGAGTTCAGGACCGTCTCGGCCAGCTCGACGTCGGGGCGCCCGGCGATGTGCGCCGCGTAGGCCTCGCGGAGCAGCGTCCACGTGGGTCGGTCGGCCGTGCGCGCGCCGAGCAGCGCCTCGAGCCGCACCAGCCCCTCCTGCACGGCCTCGCCGTACACGTCGAGGCGGCGCGCCGAGTCGCGCTGCGTCGCCGCCCAGTCGGCGCGCTCGAAGTGCGTGCGCGCCTCGCGCGTGAGCTCGGCGAAGCGGCGCACCTGCGCCTCGTACGCCGCGACGATGATGGCCGCGCCGGCGTCGGCCGTGCGCGACACGGCCTCGCGCGTCACGACCGCGCCATCTCGAACTGGCGCGCCTCGAGCGTCGCGCCCGCTTCGCGCAGGGCCGCGGCCGCCGGATGGTCCGCGGGCACGTTGAGGAAGCGCAGCGTCGCGCCCCACCCGCGCGCGGCGGCGCACAGCGCGCGCGCCGCCTCGAGCGGGCGCGCGCCGTCGACCTCGACCTGCAGCAGCGAGGCCCGGTCCAGCACGACGATGGCCACCGCCGCGCCGACCCGCCGGCCGTTCTCGCGCACCTCGAGCCCGCGCAGCGGCTGGCCCGGCGCGGGGAAGCGCCGCACGGAGGCGTCGTCGCGCTGCCAGGGCTCCGGCGCCGCGCGCCGCCCGGCGATCCACGCCATCGCATCGTCCGCGTCGATCTCGCGCGCCGCACCCGGCGGCAGCGGCGAGGACAGCGACCACACGTCGAGCGTGCGCACGCGGCGGAACCCGAGCGACTCGTACAGCGCGATCGCGGGCGCGTTCTGCTCGAGCACCTCGAGCACGACCTCGGTCACCGCGCGCAGGCGCGCCTGCGCGAGGAGCGCCTCCATCAGCGCGCGGCCCGTGCCGCGGCGCCGGCCCCCGGGCACGACGCCCATGCCGCCCACCCAGCCGCGGACGCCGCGGATGCCCAGCATCGCGAGCCCGCTGCCGTCGGCGGCGACGCGCGAGGCCTCGAGGTCGAGGTCGAACCGGCGCACGAGCGCCTGCCAGCCGGCGTCGCTCACGGTCACGGGCACGAAGTAGTCCGCGTAGACGCGGTTGAACAGCGCGACGAGCTCGGCGTCCGAGAGCGTGCTCGCGGGAACGGTGCGGGGGCCGGGCGTCGGGGTCATGCTCGCCTCCAGGGTCGAGGCGCGCAGCATAAGGGCCGCCGGCGCCCCGCGGCCAGCGCCGCGCCGCCGCCGGCGGCCGGGCATGCGAAGGGCCCGGCGGTGGCGCCGGGCCCTCGCGACGGTCACGCCGCCGGGCGCGCTACTTCGCCGCGGCCTGCACCTGGTTGCCCTCGATGTTCAGCTCGAGCGTGACGTCGTCCGACAGCATCATGCCGCCGTTGTCGAGCACCTTGTTCCAGTTGATGCCGAAGTCCTTCCGGTTGATGACCGTCGTGGCCGTGAAGCCGGCCTTGGTGCCCCAGGCCTGCCCGCCCGCGCCCACCGCGCCGGAGCCGAGGTACTCGGCGTCGAACACGACCGGGCGGGTCACGCCGCGCAGGGTGAGGTCGCCGGCCACCTTGTACTTGTTCTTGCCTGCCGCGGTGACCTTCGTGCTCTTGAACGACAGCGTGGGGAAGGAGTCGGCGGCGAAGAAGTCGGCGCTGCGGAGGTGGTTGTCGCGGCGCTCGTTGTCGGTCCAGATGCTTTTCGCGTCGGCGGTCGCGTTCACCGAGATGGCGGCCGGGTTCTGCTCGTCGAACACGATCGTGCCGTCGAACTGCTTGAACACGCCGTGGACCTTGCTGAAGAAGTGGCGGACGTCGAAGCCGATCTCGGTGTGGTCCTTGTCGACGGAGTAGGTGATCGGCGTGGCCGACGCCAGGGCGGCGGTCAGCGTCATGGCCGACATGGCCAGCGTGAGGATGCGGACGGGCTTCATGGTGACTCCTTGGCATGGGTGCGCGGCCGGGAAGGCCGGGGTCGGTCGGAACCGGGGGTCGCGGCGGGCGGGTGTTGCCGTGAGGGCATCCATGGCGCTCCCGCTGCTTCCGCCTTCTGACGTCCGGCGGACGCCGGGGAAGCGAACGATTGACGCGCGCCTGACGTGTGTTTAAACACACAAATCGCGGGGCGGGGCGCCGGGCGCGACGCGGTGTCCGTCCTCGTTGCTCCCGCGGGGTGGCCCCGCCCCGCCCCGCCCCGCGACGGGGCGCGGCCGGCGCGGGCAGGGAGGGGGCCCACCCGGGAGCCGGGAGCATCCACGCGGCCGGCTCCCGGCGCAAGCACGAGCGCCGCGCGGGCCGGGACGGCCGCCCGCCGCGCGTTTCGCGCGCCCGGGCCTTGGGCTAGACTGCGCCCGTGTCGTTGCCCGAACCGAACGCCCCTGCCCGCGGCGGCTGCGACGCCCGGGCCCGCAAGGAGACCGCATGAACCCCGCCACCGCCGGCCCGATCGCGCCGGTCTCGCTCGCCACGCTGCCGCCCTACTCGCCCACGACCTACGTCGACTTCGCGCAGCCCGCGAACCGCGCCGCCTTCGAGGCCGCGCTCGCGGCCGTGCGCGCGACGATGGGCCGCGAGTACCCGGTCGTCATCGGCGGCCAGCCCGAGCCCGCCTCGAAGACGTTCGATTCCACGAATCCCGCGAAGCCCTCCGAGGTGCTGGGCCGCTTCGCGAGCGGCACCGCCGAGCAGGCGCAGCGCGCCGTCGAGTCGGCGTACGTCACGTTCCGCACGTGGTCGCGCGTGCCCGCGGCGGAGCGCGCCGCGTACCTGGTCGAGGCGGCGAAGCGCATGCGCGAACGGCGTCACCACTTCTCGGCGTGGATGGTGCTCGAGATCGGCAAGAGCTGGGTCGAGGCCGACGCGGACACGGCCGAGGCGATCGACTTCCTCGAGTTCTACGCGCGCGAGATGCTGCGCTACGCGGAGCCCCAGCCCGTGCACCAGATGCCGGGCGAGAAGGACTCGCTCGTCTACCTGCCGATCGGCGTCGGCGCGGTCATCCCGCCGTGGAACTTCCCGCTCGCCATCTGCGTGGGCATGACGGCCGCGGCCGTGGTCACCGGCAACACGGTCGTGCTCAAGCCGGCCAGCGACACACCCGGCATCGCGTGGCAGTTCTTCGCGCTCATGCAGGAGATCGGGCTGCCGGCGGGCGTCATCAACTTCCTCACCGGCGGCGGCGGGGTCGTCGGCGACACGCTCGTGCGCCACCCGAAGACGCGGTTCGTCTCGTTCACGGGCTCGCGCGAGGTGGGCGTGGGCATCAACCGGCTCGCGGCCGAGGTGCAGCCGGGCCAGGTGTGGCTCAAGCGCGTCGTCGCCGAGATGGGCGGCAAGGACGGCATCCTCGTCGACGACGAGGCCGACCTCGACGCGGCCGCGCTCGGCGTCGCGCAGTCGGCGTTCGGCTTCGGCGGGCAGAAGTGCTCCGCGTGCTCGCGCGCGATCGTCGTGGACAAGGTGCACGACGCGTTCGTCGAGAAGCTGCTCGCGACGATGGGCAGGATGGTGAGCGTGGGCGACCCCGCCGTGTACGGCACGTACATGGGCCCCGTCTCGAGCCAGCGCGCGATGAAGACGATCCTGGGCTACATCGAGGTGGGCCGGAAGGAGGCGAAGCTGCTCACGGGGGGCGGGCCGGTGGCCGGCGCCGACGGCTGGTTCGTGCAGCCGACGGTGTTCGACGACGTCGCACCCACGGCGCGCATCGCGCAGGAGGAGATCTTCGGCCCCGTGCTGGCGATCATCCGCGCGAAGGACTTCGACGAGGCCCTCGCGATCGCGAACGACACCGAGTACGGCCTCACGGGCGCGATCTACTCGCGCAATCCCGCGAAGCTGCAGCGGGCGCGCGAGGAGTTCTTCGTCGGCAACCTCTACCTCAACCGCAAGTGCACCGGCGCGATGGTGGGCTGCCATCCGTTCGGCGGCTTCAACATGAGCGGCACGGACTCCAAGGCGGGCGGTCGCGACTACCTGCTGCTGTTCCTGCAGGCCAAGAGCATCGCCGAGAAGCTGGGTTGAGCGCGGGCGGCGGGCCGCGCCCGGCGGGGCGCGGCCCGGCCATCGCCCTCGCGGCGGTGCTCCTCGTCGCCCTCGCGCTGCGCCTGCTGCTGTGGAGCAACCGTTCCGGCGCGCTGTGGTTCGAGGAGGACGTCCCGCTCGCGTGGGCGTGGGACCTCTGGGGCCTCGACGGCCGCGGCTTCGATCCCAACCCGCACAACGCGCTCTGGCCGCACCTGTCCGTCTACCTCTACCTCGCCGTGCAGGCGGTGCAGTACGCCGCCGGCCGGATCTCCGGCGCGTACGCCGGCCCCGCGGACTTCCACGCCGCGGCCGTGCTCGACCCGGCGCTGCTGCGCGGCGCCGCGATGCTGGCGGCGATCGGCATCGGCCTCGCGACGATCGCCGCCTCGGCGCACCTCGCGCGCCGGCTCGCCGGGGCGTGGGCCGGCGCGGCCGTGGCGCTCGTGCTCGCGGCCGATCCGCTCTTCCTGCGCTACTCGCTCGCGATCTCGCCCGACATGCCGCTCACGTTCTGTGCCGTCATGGGCCTGCTCGCGGCGCTCGACGTCGCGGAGCGCGGGCGGCTGCGCGACTCGCTCGCGGGCGGCCTGTGGCTGGGGCTGGGCGCGGCGTGCAAGTACTCGCCGATCCTGCTCGCGCTGCCGCTGGCGCTCGCGCACGGGGCGCGGCCCGGCGGCCGGCGCGGCCTCGGCGTGCTCGCCGACGGGCGGCTGTGGCTCGCGGCGGCGGCGTCGGCGGGCGCGTTCGCGGCGACCTCGCCGTTCACGCTCGTCGACCTCGCGAGCCGCTGGTCGCAGTTCCGGCTCGGCGCCGAGGTGCTCGTCCACGCCCCGGCGGGGGCGGTGCGGCACTGGGCGGCGGGCGAGTACTTCGCGCGCACGCTGCCCGGCGACCTCGGCTGGCCGCTGTACGCGCTGCTCGCCGCGGCGGCCATCGCCGCGCTCGTGCGCGGCGGGACGCGCGCGCGCCTGCCGCTCGCGTTCGCGCTCGCGATCCTCGCCGTGTTCGGCCTCGTGCCGACGCCGTTCGAGCGCTACCTCATGCCCGCCTACCCGCCGCTGCTCGCGCTGGCCGCGCGGGGGGTCGGCGCCGCGTGGGCGCGCCCGGCGGGGCGCGCGCTCGCGGCGTTCGCGGCGCTCGTCGCGCTCGCGGGCTTC
>JBAIWU010000623.1:0-1603 GCA_037917155.1 Candidatus Eiseniibacteriota bacterium | reverse complement strand
GGCGGGCTCGAGCCACGGCAGCGTCGCGAGCCCGGCGCGGTGCACGATGCCGAACCCGGCCCGCACGGCCGCCGCGGCGATCGCCAGCACCGCGGCCGCGAACCCGACCGCGACCCAGCGGCTGCGGCGCCCGCCCGCGCCGAACGCGAGCACGGCGCCGAGCGCGGGCAGCACGATCGCCAGGGCCAGCAGCGACGTCAGGCCGCTCATTCGGCCAGCTCCCGGATCTGCCGGTAGGTGAACACCGGGCCGTCGCGGCAGATCCAGCGGTGCCCGACCGCGCAGTGGTTACACTTGCCGACGCCGCACTGCATCATCCGCTCGAGCGTCGAGACGATCGACTCCTCGGGGAAGCCGCGCATGAGCAGGTCCTGCACCGTGAACTTGATCATGATCGGCGGGCCGCAGACGTAGGCGATCGTGGTCGCGGGCGACAGCTCGACCTGGTCGAACAGCGTGGGCACGACGCCGACGTCCGCGTGCCAGTCCGCGTCGCCGCGGTCGACCGTCAGCCGCAGCACCACGTCGTGCCGCGCGCCCCAGGCGCGCAGCTCGTCCTTGTACACGAGGTCGGCGGGCGTGCGGGCGCCGTAGAGGATCGTCACGCGGCCGAAGCGCGTGCGCTCGTCGAGCACGTTCCAGATCAGGCCGCGCAGCGGCGGCAGCCCGATGCCCCCCGCCACGAACAGCAGGTCGCGTCCCTCGGCGGGGGCGAGGTCGAAGCCGTTGCCGCAGGGCCCGCGCACGCCGACCTCCCCGCCGGTCGCGAGCGTGTGCAGCGCGTCGGTGAGCCGCCCGGTGCGCCGCACCGTGACCTCGATCGCCTCGCGCCGCGTCGGGCTCGAGGCGAAGCAGAACGGCGCCTCGCCGTGGCCGAACACCGACAGCTCCATGAACTGCCCCGGCAGGAAGCGGAACGAGCGCTCCTCGTCCGGGTCGCGCAGCCGGAGCGCGAACGTCTTGGTGTCCGGCGTCTCGTCGCGAACGTCGACGATGCGCGCCACCGAGGGGACGAACAGCTCAGCCATGCCATGCCCCCTTGCGGATCGCCGCGACGACGGCCGGCATGTCGGTCGTGCCCATGCACACCTGCACGCAGCGGCCGCAGCCCACGCAGCCGACCATGCCGTCGCGCACGTAGTACTGCGCGCTCACCTTGTGGAAGAAGCGGCGCTTGACCCGCTCGCCGTGCTCGGCGCGCGGATTGTGGCCCGAGGCCTCGCGGGTGAACGCGGCGTACTGGCACGAGTCCCACGTGCGGCAGCGCGTCCAGCCGCCGTCGTCGCAGCGGTCGCGGACCGAGAAGCAGTAGCAGGTCGGGCAGGCGAAGTTGCAGCCGCCGCACTCGAGGCACCAGTCGCCCATCGCGGCCCAGAGCTCGGCGGCCACGCGGCCGGTGGAGATCCGGCGCATCGCCGAGCCGAAGTGACACGTCTCGTCGCCGAACGCGCCCAGCGCCGCGCGCTCGAGCGCGGCCCGGCGCGCGACCTCGTCGGGCCGCGCCGCGCGGAACAGCGCCCCCGCGGCCGCCAGCAGCGACGCCCCGCGCTCGCTGCCCGGCGCGGCCAGGAGCGCCTCGCCCAGGTCGGTGAGCTGAACGTCG
>JBAIWU010000622.1:0-1805 GCA_037917155.1 Candidatus Eiseniibacteriota bacterium | reverse complement strand
CCGGCGTGCGGCCGCCGGACGTGGTGCGCGAGCTGCCGCTGCGGCGGAGCCGCGACGGCCGCGTGGTGGTGGACGCGCACCTGAACGCGGTCGAGACCGACGGCGCGCCGAGGGAGGACGTGTTCGTGATCGGCGACTGCGCCGCGTCGGCGCGTCCCGACGGCACGCTCCAGCCCCAGCTCTCGCAGACCGCGATCGCGATGGGCTCGGCGGTGGGCCGCACGCTGGTGCGCCGCGCGCGCGGCCTGCCGCCCGACACGTTCCGCTTCCGCGACGCCGGCTATATCATCTCGCTGGGCCAGCACAGCTCGGTGCTGGAGCTGTTCGGCGTCAAGCTCTCGGGACGCCTCGCGTGGCTGGCCTGGGCAGCGGCCTACCTGGTCAAGATGGTGGGGTTGCGCAAGCAGATCGAGGTGGGGCTCGACCACCTGACGCACCTGGTCTTCGAGCACGACACGTCCCAGATCCTGGCGCGCCGGGCCGTGCTCAGCGACGAGGAGATCGACCTGTCGCTGGCCGGGCCCGAGGAACACCCCTGAGCGAGGGCTCCATGCGATCGTTCGATCTCGTCGTGATCGGCAGCGGACCGGGCGGGCAGCGCTGCGCGGTGCAGGCGGCGAAGCTGGGCCGCAGCGTCGCGGTCGTGGAGCGGCGGCGCGACGTGGGCGGCGTCTGCATCAACACCGGGACCATCCCGAGCAAGACGCTGCGCGAGGCCGTGCTCGATCTCTCCGGCCGGCGGCAGCGCATGCTGTACGGGGAGGACTTCGCGCCCCAGCGGCGGCCGGACGCCTCCGACCTCATGGCCCGGGCGCAGGTCGTCATGCGCGCCGAGCGCGAGGTGGTCCGCAACCAGCTCCGCCGCAACGGGGTCACCGTGTTCGAGGGTGAGGGCCGCTTCGAGGGCCCGCACGCCGTGCACGTGATCGACGGCGACGACGTCGGCACGCTGCAGGCGGACTTCGTCGCGATCGCCGTGGGCACGGTGCCGGGGCTGCCGGCGGGGATCGACGTGGACCACCGCGTCGTGCTCACCAGCGACGACCTGCTCGAGCTGAAAGTCCTGCCGCGGCAGATGATGGTGGTCGGGGCCGGCATCGTGGGACTCGAGTACGGCACCATGCTGTCCGTGCTCGGCATCGAGGTCACGCTGGTGGACATGCGCACGCAGATCCTCGAGATGGTCGACCGCGAGATCGTCGATGCGTTTTCGTATCACGCGCGCGAGATGGGGCTCACGTTCCGGCTCGGCGAGACCGTCGACCGCATCCAGCTGGGCGGCAACGGCACCGCGGTGGTCACGATGAAGAGCGGCAAGCGCACCGTGGCGGAGACCGTGCTGGTCTCGGCCGGCCGGCAGGGCGCCACGCCCGACCTCGGTCTCGACCGCGCCGGCCTCGAGGCGGACCCGCGCGGGCGCATCGCGGTGAACGAGCACTACCAGACGAAGGTGCCGCACGTGTACGCGGTCGGCGACGTGATCGGCGCGCCCGCCCTCGCCTCGACCAGCGCCGAGCAGGGCCGCCATGCGGCGTGCCACATGTTCGGGATCGAGACGCGGAACGTGTCGCTGCACTACCCGTTCGGCATCTACGCGATCCCCGAGATCAGCTGGGTCGGCGCCACCGAGGCGGAGCTGACCCAGCAGGGCGTGCCGTTCGAGACCGGCGTGGCGCGCTACAAGGAGATCGCGCGCGGCCACATCCTGGGCGACCCGAACGGCATGCTGAAGCTGATCTTCCACATCGACACCCGCAAGATCCTCGGCGTATGGTGCCTCGGCACCCAGGCGACGGAGCTGGTCC
>JBAIWU010000621.1:0-6138 GCA_037917155.1 Candidatus Eiseniibacteriota bacterium | reverse complement strand
CCGTCGCGCATCCGGGGCCGGACCGGGCCGGAGCCGGCCCGCGCAGCCGATTGACTATTTATGCGATCTTCGGCATAGTTATTCAATCGCCACCCCGGAGGTCCACCGTGTCGCGCACGCACAGGCTCACGCTGCTCGCCCAGATGCTCGGCGAACGCCACTTCTCCAGCCAGGAGGAGATCGCGGCGGCGCTCGGGCGTTCCGGCGTCGACGTCACCCAGGCGACGCTGTCGCGCGACCTGCGCAGCCTCGGCGTCGCCAAGCGCACCGCCGTCACCGGCGAGACGTGGTACGAGCTGCCCGGCCCGTCCGCGGAGGCGCTCGACCGCAACCGGCAGATGCTGGACCTCAAGGTGTTCGTGAACGAGATCCGGCTCGCCCAGAACCTCGCGGTCGTGCGCACGCCGCCCGGCCACGCCAGCGCGGTCGCGCGCGCGATCGACCTGCTGAACGTGCAGGGTCTCGTCGGCTCGGTCGCCGGCGACGACACCGTGCTCTGCGTCCTCGCCGACAACCCGACGGCGCGCCGCTTCAAGCGCCATCTCGAACAACTCTCCGGCCGCACCGGAGGTGCCCAGTGAGCGCGCCCACCCTGCCCGCGTCCGCCGTCGAATCGCATCCCGCCGCCGGCCGCCGCACGGCCCGCGTCGCCGTGCTGGGCGCGAGCGGCTACTCCGGCCAGGAGTTCGTCCGCCTCGCGCTGGCGCACGACGGCGTCCGCGTCGCGGCGCTCGTCTCGCGCGAGCACGCGGGCCGGCCCGCGGCGGAGCTGCTGCCCGGCGTCGACGCGCGCGCCGCCGCGCTGCCCGCGCCCGTCGCGCCCGACGCGCTGCCCGCGCTCTTCGAGCAGGGCGCGTTCGACACGCTGGTCGCCTGCCTGCCGCACGGCGCCTGGCGCGCCTACTCGGCCGAGCACGCGGACTGGGTCGCGCGGCTCGAGCGCGTGATCGACCTCTCGAGCGACTTCCGCGACGGCGCCGCCGGCTACGCCTACGGGCTGCCCGAGGCGTTCCGGCCGCGGCTCGAGGGCACGACGCGCATCGCCAACCCGGGCTGCTATCCCACCGCCGCCACGCTGGCGCTGCTGCCCGCGCTCGAGCGCGGCTGGCTGCTGGGCGACGTGTCCGTGACCGCGCTCTCCGGCGTGAGCGGCGCGGGGCGGGCGCCGGCGCTGCGCACGTCGTTCGTCGAGCTCGACGGCGGCGCCGCCATCTACAAGGCCGGCGAGGAGCACGCGCACGTGCCCGAGATGACGCGCAACTTCGCGCACCTCGCGCCCGGCTCGCTGCCCGCGGTCTCGTTCGTGCCGCAGCTCACGCCGATGGCGCGCGGCATCCTGCTCACCGCGACGGCGCCGCTCGTCGAGGCGGTCCCGCCCGAGGAGGCGCACGAGGCCTGGCGCGCGCGCTACGCCGACGAGACGTTCGTGCGCGTCCTCGAGCCCGGCGTGTGGCCGGAGACCCGCGCCGTGCGCGGCTCGAACCGCTGCGACCTCACCGTGACCACCGTGCACGGCGGCCGCACGCTGCTCGCGACGGCCGCGATCGACAACCTGGTCAAGGGGGCCGCCGGCCAGGCGCTGCAGAACCTGAACCTGCTGCTGGGCTGGCCCGAAAGCTGGGCGCTGCCCGTGCACGGGAATCCGTGGTGAGCGGGGAGCAGCGGGCCCGCGGGCGGCGCGAGTCGCCGAACGGGCACACGGGGACGTTCGTCCGGACGGACCGGCGCGGGACGCCGGTCACGGGCGCGCGTTCCGCGCGGGAGACGACGGCGCCGGCCGGGGTGAAGCCCCTGGTCGTGAAGCTCGGCGGCCGTGCTCTCGAAGCGCCGGGAGCGCTTCGCGAGTTCGCCGCCGCGCTGGCCCGCCTCTCCCGCGTCACGCTCCTCGTCCACGGCGGCGGCGCCGAGGTGTCCGCGTGGTGCGCGCGGCTCGGGATCGAGGCGCGCTTCGCCGACGGCCTGCGCGTCACGGACGGGCCGACGCTCGACGTCGTCGCGGCCGTGCTCGCCGGACTCGCGAACAAGCGCCTCGTCGCCGCGCTGCGCGCGCTCGACGTGGACGCGGTCGGGCTCGCCGCGCTCGACGGCGGCTCCATCGTCGCCACGCCGCACCCGCAGGCCGACGCGCTCGGCGCCGTGGGCGCGATCGGCGGGGTCGATCCGTCTCTGATCGAGACGCTCCTCGCGCAGGGCCGCACGCCGGTGCTCGCGAGCGTCGCGGCCGACGCGGCCGGCGCGCTCTACAACCTCAACGCCGACGACGCGGCCGCGGCGCTCGCCGGCGCGGTCGGCGCGGGCGACCTCGTGCTGCTGAGCGACACGCCGGGCCTCGCGCTCGGCGGCGCGGTCGTGCCGGCGCTGGATTCCGGCGCGCTCGCCGCGGCGCTCGCGGGCCCCGACGTCTCGGGCGGCATGCGCCCCAAGCTGCGCGCGGCCGCTGCGGCGCTCGCCTCCGGCGTCGAGCGCGTGCACATCGCCGCCTGGGGCGGCCCCGACACCCTCGCCGCCGTGCTCGCGCCCGGCGGGCCCGGCACCACGATCACGGCCGCGACCGCGGCCCCCGCCACGGAGGACGCCCATGCCTGACGCCGCCACGCTCCCGGCCGTGCCCGCCGGATTCTCCGCCGCCGAGGCCGGGCACCTCGCGCCGCTCTACCCGCTGCCGCGGCTCGAGCTCGCCGAGGGGCGCGGCGCGCGCGTGCGCGACGTGACGGGGCGCGAGTACGTCGACTTCGTGAGCGGCATCGCCGTCAACGCGTTCGGCCACGCGCCCGAGGGGCTCGCCGAGGTCGTCGCGGCGCAGGTGCGCACGCTCGGCCACTGCTCGAATCTCTACGCCCACGCGCCCGGCGTCGCGCTCGCCGGGGCGCTCACGGCCGCGACGGGCTACGACCGCGTGTTCTTCTGCAACAGCGGCACCGAGGGCATCGAGGGCGCGCTCAAGTTCGCGCGCGCCCGGGCCGGCCGGCGCGGCGCGCCCGGGCGCGACATCGTCGCGTTCAAGGGCGGCTTCCACGGCCGGACCGGCTTCGCGCTCTCGGCAACGCACAACCCGCCGTACCGCGCGCCGTTCGAGCCTCTCGTCCCGGGCGTGCGCTTCGCGGAGTTCAACGACGTCGCCGGGCTCGAGGGCGCGATCGACGCGCACGTGTGCGCCGTAGTCGTCGAGCCGGTGCAGGGCGAGAACGGCGCCGTGCCCGCCACGCCGGCGTTCCTGCGCGCCGTGCGCGAGCGCGCGAGCGCCGTGGGGGCGGCGCTCGTGTTCGACGAGGTGCAGACGGGCATGGGCCGCACGGGCACGCTGCTCGCGCAGGAGCAGTTCGGCGTGCGCGGCGACCTCACCGTGCTCAGCAAGGCGCTCGGCGCCGGGCTGCCCATCGGGGCGATCCTGATGACGCAGGAGGTCGCGGACGCGCTCGCGCCGGGCATGCACGGCTGCACGTTCGGCGGCAACCCCGTGAGCTGCGCCGCGGCGGCCTGGTCGCTCGCGCGCGTCACCGCGCCCGGCTTCCTCGCGCAGGTCGCGCGCGCGGCTGCGGCGCTCGAGCGCGGCCTCGCCGCGATCGCCGCGGCGCATCCGTCGGTGCACGAGGCCCGCGGCATGGGCCTGCTGCGCGCCGTCGACCTCGATCCGGCTGCCGGCTTCGGCGCGCCGGAGCTGGTCGCGGCGGCCCGCGGGCGCGGGCTGCTGCTGGTGCGGGGGGGCGAGCGCGCGGTGCGGCTGCTGCCGCCGCTGACGGTGACGAACGACGACATCCACGACGCGCTGGCGACGCTCGACGCCTCGCTGGCCGCGCTCGAAGCATCCACGGGAGGTTCGAAGTGAAGACGAACGGGCGCAGGATCAGGAAGGCGGCGCTGGCCTACTCGGGCGGTCTCGACACCAGCATCATCGTGCCGTGGCTCAAGGAGCACTACGGCTGCGAGGTGGTGTGCTACTGCTCCAACGTCGGGCAGGGCGGCATGGAGCTCGACGGCCTCGAGGCCAAGGCGCGCCGGATCGGCGCGAGCGAGGTGATCGTCGAGGACCTGCGGCTGCCGTTCGTGCGCGACTTCGTGTTCCCGATGCTGCGCGCCGGCGCGACGTACGAGGGCAAGTACCTGCTCGGCACGTCCATCGCGCGGCCGCTCATCGCCTCGCGACAGGTGTGGGCCGCCGAGCGCACCGGCGCCGACGCGCTCGCGCACGGCTGCACCGGCAAGGGCAACGACCAGGTGCGCTTCGAGCTCACGTACATGGCGCTCGCGCCGCAGCTGCCCGTCATCGCGCCGTGGCGCGAGTGGGACATCGTCTCGCGCGAGGACGCGCTCGCGTACGCGGCGCAGCACGGCGTGCCGCTGGCGCAGAAGCCGGGCGACCTCTACTCGCGCGACGCCAACCTGTGGCACATCTCGCACGAGGGCGGCCCGCTCGAGGACCCGGCGATCCCCGCGGTCGAGGGCATGTACCGGCTCACGAGCGGCCCCGAGCAGCAGCCGGCCTGGCCGGAGACGATCTCGATCGCGTTCGAGCGCGGCCGCCCGGTGGCGCTCAACGGCAGGGCGCTCGGCCCGGTCGAGCTGGTCGAGACGCTCAACCAAGTCGCCGGCCGCCACGGCGTCGGGCGCGCGGACATCGTCGAGAGCCGGCTCGTGGGCATGAAGTCGCGCGGCGTCTACGAGACGCCCGCGGGCACCGTGCTCTACGAGGCGCTCGAGGACCTGTGCCGGCTGACGCTGCCGCACGACCTCGGCCGCACGCGCCAGGAGCTGGCGATCCGCTACGCCGACCTCGTCTACAACGGCCTCTGGTTCTCGCCGCTGCGGCGCGCGCTGCAGGCGTTCGTCGACACGACGATGGACGTCGTGACCGGCGAGGTCTCGGTCGAGCTGCACCGCGGCCGCGCCACCGCGGTCGCGCGCCAGAGCCCGTACACGCTCTACCGGCCCGACCTCGCGTCGTTCAACAGGACCGGCTACGACGCCACGCACGCCGAGGGCTTCATCCGGCTCTTCGGCCTGCCGCTCGCGACCGCGGCGCGGCGGGGCCAGCCGGCGCCGGCGCCCGCGGAGGAGGCCGTGCAGCATGGCTGATCCGCGCCCCGCGGTCTGGGCGGGCCGGCTCGCCGCCGGCCTCGACCCGCGCGCGCAGCGGCTGAACGACTCGCTGCCGGTCGACGGCCGGCTGTGGCCGGAGGAGCTGGCGCTGTCGCGCGCCTACGCCGCGACGCTGCTCGAGTGCGGCGTCATGACCGCGGCCGACCACGCCGGGCTCGTCGCGGCGTGCGACGCGCTCGAGGCCGAGCTGGCCACGGGCTCTGCGACGCTCGCGGGCGAGGACGTGCACTCGGCCGTCGAGGCGGGGCTCGAGCGCCACTGCGGCGAGCCCGCGCGGCGCCTGCACACCGGGCGCAGCCGCAACGACCAAGTCGCGACGCTGTTCCGCATGCGCGTCATGCGCCTGTGCGACGAGGCCGTCGAGTTCGTGCGCGGCCTCGAGCGCGCGCTCGCCGGGCAGGCGCGTCGCGCCGGCGACCTGGCGTGCGCCGCGTACACGCACCTGCAGCCGGCGCAGCCGGTGCTGCTCGCGCACGTCTGGCTCGCGCACATCGCCGCGCTCGAGCGCGACGAGGAGCGCTTCGCCGCGGCGCGCGAGGCGGCCGACCGCATGCCGCTGGGCTCGGGCGCGATCGCCGGCACGCCGCTGAAGTACGACCGCTACGCGCTCGCGACGCGGCTCGGCTTCACCCGCCTCGCCGCGAACAGCCTCGACACCGTGGGCGACCGCGACTTCGCGCTCGAGTACCTGAACGCCGCGGCGCTGCTGGGCCTGCACCTGTCGCGCCTCGCCGAGGACCTCGTGCTCGCGTGCTCGCCCGGCTTCGGCTGGTTCGCGGCCCCGGACGGCTTCAGCACGGGCTCGAGCCTGCTGCCGCAGAAGCGCAACCCCGACCTCTTCGAGCTCGCGCGCGGCAAGAGCGCGCGACTGCTCGCGAACGCGCAGCGGCTGGCGATCCTGCTCAAGGGCCTGCCGTCCGGCTACCAGAAGGACCTCCAGGAGGACAAGGAAGCCCTCTTCGACTCGGCCGACACCCTGACGGCGGTCCTCGACGCGCTGGCCCCGGCGGTGGCGGCGCTGGCGCCGATCCCCGAGCGCCT
>JBAIWU010000620.1:0-1819 GCA_037917155.1 Candidatus Eiseniibacteriota bacterium | reverse complement strand
ATGGGACGCCGACGCCGCCGTTCGCGGTGCGCATGATCCCGCCGGCTTCGCGCATGGGCCCGCTCACGCCGGCCGAGCTCGCGGCGCAGACGGGCGCCTCGGCGCAGGTGAAGCACTACGCGCAGGCGGTGGACCGCGAGAGCGCGCGCGAGATGCTGGCCGCGCGCATGGCACCCGCCGGCCGGAGGCGGCTGCGTCGGCTCGGCCTGCGGGGTCATGCGCCGCGCCAGCATCTCGCGCGCGCTCTCGCGGTCCACCGGCGTCGCGTACTCCTTCACCTGGTCGGAGGCGGCGAGCGCCGCCTTCATCTCGTCCGGCGTGAGCGGGCCCATGCGCGAAGCCGGCGGGATCATGCGCACCGCGAACGGCGGCGTCGGCGTCCCAGTCGCGGTGAGCACGGTGACGAACGCCTCGCCGATCCCGAGCGTGGTGAGCGTCTCCTCGACGTCGTAGAACGGCGTCTTGGGGAACGTGCGCGCCGCCGCGGCGAGCGCCTTCTGGTCGTCGGGCGTGAACGCGCGCAGCGCGTGCTGCACGCGGTTGCCGAGCTGGCCGAGCACGTCGGCCGGCACGTCCTTGGGGCTCTGGGTCACGAAGTAGACGCCGACGCCCTTGGAGCGCACCAGGCGCACCACCTGCTCGATCTGCGCCAGAAACGCCTTGCTCGCCGAGTCGAACAGCAGGTGCGCCTCGTCGAAGAAGAACACGAGCTTCGGCTTGTCGGCGTCGCCGACCTCGGGCAGGTCGTGGTAGAGCCGCGCGAGCATCCACATCATGAACGTGGAGAAGAGCGCGGGCTTGTCCTGCACGTCGGTCAGCTCGAGCACGCTGACCAGGCCGCGGCCCTCGCGCACCTCGAGCAGGTCGTCGACCAGCGCGAACTCGGGCTCGCCGAAGAACGCGCCCGCCCCCTGCTGCTCGAGCTCGACCATCTCGCGCAGCAGCACGCCCACGCTCGCCTTGCTGAGCCCGCCGTAGTCCTTGAGCTCGGCCGCGCCGTCGCCGGTCAGGTGCTGCAGCACCGCGCGCAGGTCCGGCAGGTCCAGCAGCGGGTAGCCGCGGTCGTCGCAGTACTTGAACACCATGGCCAGCACGCTCGACTGCGTCTCGTTGAGTCCCAGCACGCGGGCGAGCAGCAGCGGCCCGAAGCTCGACACCGTCGCGCGGAGCTGCGCGCCGTTGCGGCCGGTCAGGCTGAGGTACTCGACCGGGCAGCCGGCCGGCTTCCATGCGAAGCCGGTCTCCTTGGCGCGCTGCGCGACGCGCTCGCCCGCCTCGCCCGGCGCCGCGAGGCCGGAGAGGTCGCCCTTCAGGTCCGCGAGGAAGACCGGGACGCCGGCGGCGGAGAACTGCTCCGCGAGCAGCTGCAGCGTCTTGGTCTTGCCGGTGCCGGTCGCGCCCGCGATCAGCCCGTGCCGGTTCGCCATGGCCAGCGGCAGCGCGGCCAGCGGGTGCGGGTCGCACGCGCCGCCGTGCACGATCGCGCCCAGCGTGAGCGCGCCGGCGGCGGCCGGGAACGCCTGCCGGGCGGCTTCGAGCACCTTCTCGTCCATGCGGTCCTCCTGGAGGGTGGGGGTTTGCCGCCATGCTAGTGGACCCCGTCCGCTCTGGCGACACGAATTCATGACGTGGTGACACCTCGCATGCGTTAGCGTCGCCGCCACATGTCGCCTCCTGGCCCGCGCCCGATCTTCCACGACCCTTCCGGCCGCCGCCGCCGGTGGACGCTGCGCATTGCAGTCGGTTCCGGCGCCCTGTTCCTGGCGATCGTGGTGGTGTTCCTGCTCAGCCTGGTCGCGGTCCCGGTGCTGCCCCCCAC
>JBAIWU010000619.1:0-8230 GCA_037917155.1 Candidatus Eiseniibacteriota bacterium | reverse complement strand
CGCGAGCCAGGCCGCGGCGCGCTCGCGCGCGAGCCGCGCGCCGAGCGCCGCGGCCATCCACGCGGCCACGGCGACGCCGGTGAGCGCGTACACGTCCCAGTCGCGGAAGAGGCCCTGCTGCGAGCGCACGAGGAGCGCGAGCAGCAGCGCCGGCACGGCGAGCGCGGCGAACGCGAGCCGCTCCGCGGGCGCCAGTGCCGCGTCGCCGCGGCGCAACAGCGCGGGCAGCAGCGGCAGCACGGGCACCAGCAGCAGCAGCAGGTTCGCAACGTCGAGCAGGTGCGCGGGCCCGAGGAGCTGCGCGGCGATCGTCGCCGGCGCCGCGCCCTGGTGCGTGACGTGGTGCGTCACGTCGAAGCCCGCCACGGTGCGCGCGAGCCGGCCGCCGAGCCATGCGAGCGCCGCGGGCGGGGCCAGCGCCGCGACGACGAGCTCGGGGCCGGGCCGGCGCTCTCGCGCCCACGCGAGCCCCAGCCCCGCGAGCCACGCCGGCAGCAGCAGCAGCCCGGATCGGTGCATCACGAGCGCCGCCGCCGTGATCGCGCCGAGCGCGACCAGCCCCCGCCCGCGGCGCGCGACGCCGGCGAGCGCCGCGGCCGCCCCGAGCTCGAGCACCGCGAGCTCGACGAGCGACTTCGCGTAACCCGAGAAGAGCGCGAGGCTCGCCGTCCAGCCCGCGGCGGCCATGACCGCGAGCGCCGGCGCGCCCCTGAGCCCGAGCGCGCGGGCGAGCCACCACGCGGCGAGGCCGTCGAGCAGCGCGAGCAGCGCGCCGAGCGCGCGGTCGGTCCGCTCCGCGGGCCAGCCGGCATGCGCGTCCATCCAGCGCGGCAGCGCCCAGTGCGCCCAGAGATCGCCCGGCATCGCCTGCGGCACGAGCAGCTGCGGGTGGTCCGTGGTCGCGAACGCCCCGTGCCGCATGCCCGAGTCGCCGGTGAACTGGATGACGTCGGGCAGGCTCCACGCGAGCAGCGCCAGCGCCGCGGCCAGCAGCAGCCCCGTCGCCGCGGTGCCGCGCGCGGAGTCCGGCAGCGCGCGCGCGAGCGGGCGCGCGAGCGCGGGCACCAGCAGCGCGGCGGTCGCGAGCCACGGGAGCCAGAAGCCGGCCGGCGGCAGGTCGCGGCCGAGGTCGAGGCCCCACAGCCAGCGTCCGGGCACGAACGCGGCGACGGCGCGCGCGGCGAGCGTCAGCGCGAGCGCGAGCCACAACGCGCGCGCCGCCGGCGAGAGCGGCTCTCCGGCGGCGCGTGCGTTCGCGGCGGGCGTTCGCGCGGAGCGTCCGCGACGTGCAGCCCGCGCGGCCATGGGCGGGACGTCAGCGGCGGTTGCCGCGAATGAGGATCAGGCGCAGGAGCTGCACGGCCGCCATCGCGGCGGCGGCGACGTACGTGAGCGCCGCGGCGTCGAGCACCTGCTTGGCGCCCGCCACCTCCTGCGGCATCACGGCGCCGCTCTCGGTGAGCTGCGCCAGCGCCCGGCGGCTGGCGTCGAACTCGACCGGCAGCGTGACGAAGTGGAACAGCACGGCGCCCGCGAAGAACAGGATGCCCAGGTCCATGAGCACGCCCGAGAACAGCATGCGCGGGCCGAACAGCAGGCCGATGAAGAACAGCGGCATCGCGAGCGAGCTGCCGATGCCGGCGACCGGCGCGAACGACGAGCGCAGGGTGAGCGGCACGTAGCCGTTGTGGTGCTGCAGCACGTGGCCGACCTCGTGCGCGGCGACGGCGATCGAGCTGATCGAGTTGCCCTCGTAGATGTCGGGCGAGAGGCGCACCGTGCGGGCGCCCGGGTCGTAGTGGTCGCTGAGCTGGCCGCCCACTTCCTCGATGCCGACGTCCGTGACCGCGTTGCGCTGCATGATCGCGCGCGCCATGTCGCGGCCGGTCAGCCCGTTGGCGGCCGGCACCTGCGAGAACTTCTGGTAGGTACTCTTGACCTTCCACTGCGCCCAGAGCGCGAACGCGAACGCGGGCAGCAGCAGGATGAAGGTGGGATCGAATCCGAAGAACGGCATGGAACGCACTCCTGGTGGGATTCCGGGACGGCTGCCCGGCGCGGCTCCCGCGCGCCTCGCGCGGCTTCCACTCCGATGCGGGCGGGCGCGGCGCGTTGCGCGGGTCCGCAGTGCATGAAGGTATCGCACGCCGGGAGCGTCCGTCACGTCACGCGCGTGTCAGGATCGCGAGAGCGGCCTGCAAAGAAGCGCCCTTTCGCGCGCGGGCCGGGGCGCCGCTAGACTGCCCGGCGCCGGCCCCGCCCCCCGCGTGACCGGCGTCGCGCCGTCCGCCCACGCCCCTCGCCACCGGAATGGACCCATGAGCACTCCCGCCGTCGACCTGCGCAGCGACACCATCACCCGCCCCACGCCCGCCATGCGGCGCGCCATCGCGGAGGCCGACGTCGGGGACGACGTCTTCGGCGACGATCCGACCGTGAACGAGCTCGAGAATCGCTGCGCCGCGCTCGCGGGCAAGGAGGCGGCGCTCTATGTGCCCAGCGGCACGATGGGCAACCAACTCGCCGTGCACTCGCTCACCTCGCCCGGCGACGAGGTGCTGCTCGAGCAGGAGGCGCACATCTTCCTCTACGAGCAGGGCGGCATGGCCGCGAACAGCGGCTGCCTCGCGCACGTGGTGCGCGGCGAGAAGGGCGTGCTGCCCGTCGACGCGCTGACCGGGGCGATCCGCAACGCCGACGCGGACGACCACGTCGCGCGCGTGTCGCTCGTCTGCGTGGAGAACACGCACAACCGCGCCGGCGGCGCGATCGTGCCGCTCGCGGCGCTGCGCGCGCTCCGGTCCGCCGCCCGCGAGCGCAACGTGCGCGTGCACCTCGACGGCGCGCGGCTGTGGAACGCCAGCGTCGCGAGCGGCGTGCCGATCGCCGACTGGGCCGGGTGCGCGGACACCGCGATGATGTGCTTCAGCAAGGGGCTCGGGGCGCCCGTGGGCTCGATCCTCGTCGGCGACGCGGGCGTGATCCGCGCGGCGCGCCGCACCCGCAAGCGCTGGGGCGGCGGCATGCGGCAGGTGGGCATCCTCGCGGCGGCGTGCCTGCACGCGCTCGACCACCACGTCGCGCGCCTGGCGGAGGACCACGCGCGCGCGAAGCGGCTCGCGGCCGGCCTGCGCGTCCCGGGCGTGACCGTGGCCGACCCGGACACGAACATCGTCATCGCGACGCTCGCCCCGCCGCACGAACCGGCGCGCGTGCTGGCGGCGCTCGAGGCGCGCGGCGTGCGCATGGTGGGCTTCGGCCCGGGGCGCATCCGGGCCATCTGCCACCTCGACGTCGACGACGCGGGGATCGAGCGCGCGATCGCGACGTGGCGGGAGGTGCTGGCCGCGTAACCTCCGCAGCATCAACGTGCGCTGGCACCTGCCGGGCGCGCGTGCTACCTTCCGGCGCGCTTTTCGGGACCGGTATTCCGTTCGTCGGAAGGACCTGGATTGACCGACGCTCGTTCCTCCGGCAGCGGGGGCACCCTGTACCTGGTGGCGACGCCCATCGGCAACCTCGAGGACATCACGCACCGGGCGCTGCGGACCCTGCGCGAGGTGGACCTGGTTGCCGCCGAGGACACGCGCCATACGCGCCGGCTGCTCGATCACTTCGGCATTCGCGTCCCGCTCGTCAGCCTGTTCGAGCACAACGAGCGCGCGCGCGTGGCCGGGCTGGTCCGGCGGCTGGCGGAGGGTGAGTCCGTGGCCGTGGTGACCGACGCGGGCTCGCCGGGCATCGCCGATCCGGGCTTCCCGCTCGTGCGGGCGGCGGTCGCCGAAGGGTTGCGGGTCGAGAGCATCCCGGGGCCGAGCGCGGTGATCGCCGCGCTGCAGGTCAGCGGGCTGCCCACGGACGCGTTCACGTTCGTGGGCTTCCTGCCGGTCAAGCCGGGCGCGCGCCGTCGCGCGCTGGAGGAGATGAGCGAGCGCCGCGAGACGGTGGTGGCGTTCGAGTCGCCGCATCGCATCGATCGCTGCCTCGCGGATCTCGAGGCGGTCTGGCAGGCGCGGCCGATCGCGCTGGTGCGCGAGTTGACGAAGCTTCACGAGCAGGTCCTGCGCGGGTGCGCGCGCGACGTCCGCGCCGCGCTGCGGGAGGACCAGAAGCGGGGAGAGATGGTGCTGGTGCTGGGAGGCAGGACGCGGGCGTCGCGGGAGGGGGAGGCGTGAGCATGCCGACCGCCCTGTCCCGCGACCGCGTCGGCTACAAGGACCGCGTCAAGGACGGCGCCCACGCCGCGCTCGACCCGCTCGTGCGCGGCCTGGTGCGCGCGGGCCTGAAGCCCGACCACTTCACGGTCCTGGGCCTGCTGTTCAGCATCGTCGCCGCGATCTCGTTCTACGACGGGCGCAGCCGGCTCGCCGCCGGGTTCCTGATCCTGGGCGGGCTGTGCGACATCCTCGACGGCCAGGTCGCGCGCGTCAGCCGCCACGTCACGCGCTTCGGCGCGTTCCTCGACTCGACGCTCGACCGGCTCGCGGAGGCGTTCGTCCTGCTCGGGCTGGCGGGCTTCTACGCGAGCAACCTGCTCGGCCTGTACGCGAAGGCCTCGGTGCTCGTGGGGCAGGTCGTGCGGGGCGAGGTCGAGGGGCCCATCGCCCTGGCGATCCTGCAGCGGGAGCCGATCGACCCGCGCGCGTGGGTCGTGCTCACGCTGACGGCGGTGCTCGCCCTGATCGGCTCGTTCATGGTGTCGTACACGCGCGCTCGCGCGGAGGGCCTCGGCCTGGAGTGCAAGGTGGGCTGGTTCGAGCGGCCCGAGCGCATCGTATTGCTGATCATCGCGGGGCTCGTCCAGGTCTTCTGGGTGATGAGCGCCGCGCTCATGTTGCTGACGATCTTCTCGTTCACGACCGCCGCGCAGCGGATGGCGCACGTGTGGAAGCACACCCGCCCTGCGGGTTCCGGCACCGATTCCACGGAGGCATGAGGTCCATGGGCAACAAGGTTCGTGTCGCGATCATCGGCGTGGGCAACTGCGCCTCGTCGTTCGTGCAGGGGCTCCACTACTACCGGAACGCGAAGGAGACGGACCGCATTCCGGGGCTCATGCACGTGAACCTGGGCGGCTACCACATCCGCGACGTCGAGATCGTCGCCGCGATCGACATCGACAAGAACAAGGTCGGCAAGGACGTCTCCGAGGCCATCGTGACCTGGCCGAACAACACCGCCGTGTTCGCGAAGGTGCCGCGCATGGGCATCAAGGTGCAGCGCGGCATGACGCACGACGGCCTCGGCAAGTACCTCTCGCAGATCATCGAGAAGGCGCCGGGCTCCACGGTCGACATCGTCAAGCTGCTCAAGGACACGAAGACCGACGTCGTCGTGAACTACCTGCCCGTGGGCTCCGAGGAGGCCACGAAGTGGTACGTCGAGCAGGTCCTCGAGGCCGGCTGCGCGCTCGTGAACTGCATCCCGGTGTTCATCGCCCGCGAGAAGTACTGGCAGGCGCGCTTCGAGAAGAAGGGCCTGCCCGTCATCGGCGACGACATCAAGTCCCAGGTCGGCGCCACGATCACGCACCGCGTGCTCGCGAACCTGTTCGTGGACCGCGGCGTGCGCATCGACCGCACGTACCAGCTCAACTTCGGCGGCAACACCGACTTCCTGAACATGCTCGAGCGCGAGCGGCTCGAGTCCAAGAAGATCAGCAAGACGTCCGCGGTCACGAGCAACATCCCGTACGACCTCGACCCGGAGAACGTCCACGTCGGCCCGTCGGACTACGTGCCGTGGCTCAAGGACCGCAAGTGGTGCCACATCCGGATGGAGGGCACGACGTTCGGCGACGTGCCGCTGAACCTCGAGATGAAGCTCGAGGTGTGGGACTCGCCCAACTCGGCCGGCATCGTGATCGACGCGGTCCGCTGCGCGAAGCTGGGGCTGGACAACGGCCTCAAGGGGGCGCTCATCGCGCCGTCGAGCTACTTCAAGAAGTCGCCGCCGGTGCAGATCCCGGACGACACGGCGCGCGAGCTGGTCGAGGCCTTCATCAAGGATCCCAAGGGCACCGAGGCGAAGCTGCGCGTGAGCGCCCCGACGCTCAAGCGCGAGACCGCGCCCGCGGCGAAGCCCGCGAAGCCGGCGGCCCGGATGGCGCCGTCGCCCAACGGCCGGCCCGCGGCGCGCAAGGCGGCGCCGGCGAAGAAGGCGGGCCGCCGGCTCGCGCACGCGAAGTAGGCGGCACGTGCCCGGACTGTTCGTCACCTTCGAAGGCGGCGAGGGCTCCGGGAAGTCCACGCAGGTCGCGCGGCTCGCCGCGCGCCTGCGGGCGCACGCCCTGGACCCGCTGGTCACGCGGGAGCCCGGAGGCACTCCCCTCGCGGAGGGCGTCCGGGCCCTGCTGCTCGACCCCGACCGGCGGCCCGTGCCGCTCGCGGAGGCGCTGCTCATGGTGGCGTCGCGCGCGCAGCTCGTCGCGACCGTGATCCGGCCGGCGCTCGAGGCCGGGCGCATCGTGCTGTGCGACCGCTACGCCGACTCGACGCTCGCCTACCAGGGCGGCGGCCGCGGCCTCGACGGGACGATGCTCGCGGAGTGGAACCGCGTGGCGACGGGCGGGCTCGCGCCCCGGTGCACGCTGCTGTTCGACCTCGACCCCGAGGCCGGGCTGTCGCGGCGCCACCGCGCCGCAGGCGACCCGAATCGCATCGACCGCGAGACGATGGAGTTCCACCGGCGCGTGCGCGAGCGCTATCGGCAGCTCGCGGCGGCCGAGCCCGCGCGCTGGACGGTGCTCGACGCGACGCTGCCCGAGGTCGAGCTCGAGGCGCGCGTGTGGGAGGTCGTGGGCCCGCACACGGGCCTGACACGACGCTGACCTCCGGCGCGCGGGCCGGCGGGGGGCCGCGCGGACGCATGGTATAGTCCCGCGTCAGCGAACACCCCTCATGGGCTCCGCCGCGGGAGCCGCCCCCGATCCGACCGGATGGAGGTTCCATGACCCGTCGCCGCATCCTCGTCGGCGCCCTGCTGGCCGTGCTCTTCGGCGTCGGCTGGGGCGTGGGCCGCGGCCGCGCGTCGGGCGACCTCTACGCCAACCTCGACACGTTCGTCGAGGTGCTCCACGCGGTGCAGACGAGCTACGTCGACCCGGTCGAGCCCCACTCGCTCATCGAGGGCGGCCTGCACGGCATGTTGCGCGAGCTCGATCCGCACTCCGAGTACCTCGACGAGCGGGCGTACGCGAACCTGCGCTCGACGCTCGACGAGGAGTTCGACGGGGTCGGCGTGCTGGTCGACATGCACGAGGGCTACCCCGTCGTGGTCGCGCCGCTCGAGGGCTCGCCCGCCTGGGAGGCCGGCCTGCTGCCCGGCGACGCGGTCACGAGGGTGGACGGCAAGTCGGTGCTCGGCCTCGGCCTGCCCGAGATCGGCGACCGCCTGCGCGGCGAGCCCGGCACGACGGTGCGCGTGACGATCGTGCGCCCCGGCGAGAACGACGACCGCGAGGTCACGATCACGCGCCGACGGATCGAGACGCGCAGCGTGCCCTACGCGTTCGTGATGCCCGGCGGGATCGGCTACGTGCGGCTCGCGAGCTTCGGCGCCCGCGCGGGCGACGAGGTCGCGGCGGCGATCGACACGCTGCGCGCCGGCGGCGCCCGCTCGCTCGTGCTCGACCTGCGCGGCAACCCCGGCGGGCTCGTCGAGCAGGCGGTCGCGGTCGTGCAGCAGCTGGTGCCCGAGGGCACGCTCGTCACCTACACGAAGGGACGGGTCGAGGGCGCGAGCCGCCGCTGGGTCGCGGGCAAGGCGCGCACGCGGCCGGCGTGGCCGGTCGCGGTGCTCGTCGACGGCGGCAGCGCCTCGGCCGCGGAGATCACCGCGGGCGCGCTGCAGGACCTCGACCGCGGGATCGTCGTGGGGCAGCCCACGTTCGGCAAGGGGACCGTCCAGGACGTCTTTCCGCTGCGCAACCACGAGGGCGCGCTCAAGCTGACGACCGCGCGCTACTACACGCCCAGCGGCCGCTCGCTGCAGCGCCCGCTGGCGGCCGAGCCGGAGGACGACAGCGGCGACGACACGCCCGCCGACAGCGCGGCCGCCGACAGCGCCGCGGGCGACGAGGCCGCGGTGTTCCACACCGCCTCCGGGCGGGTCGTGCATGGCGGCGGGGGCGTGCAGCCCGACCTCGTGGTGACGCCGGACTCGCTGCCGCCGCTGGCCCGCGCCCTCGAGGCGCGCCGGATCGCGTTCCGCTTCATGGCGCGCCCGCAGG
>JBAIWU010000618.1:0-2718 GCA_037917155.1 Candidatus Eiseniibacteriota bacterium | reverse complement strand
CAAGCCGGCGCCCGCGGGGGGATCGAATCGCTGAGCGCCGACTGGTCGTGACCCGTGCCCGGGTGGTGGAACTGGTAGACACGTACGTTTGAGGGGCGTATGGGGAAACCCGTGCGAGTTCAAATCTCGCCCCGGGCACCACGGTAGACACCGAAGCCGCGCCGGCATCCCCGGCGCGGCTGTCGCGTTTCGTGCGGCGGCGCGGCGCGGGCGTGGCCCGCGCGGTGCCCGCTCGAGGTCAGGGCAGGATCTCGCGCACGTAGCTCTCCATGGTCTCCCCGTCGATGTAGCCCACGACGCGCCGCACGATCTCGCCCTTGCGGTTGATGAAGAACGTGGTCGGGATGACGCGGATGGGGCCGTACGCGTCGAGGACGTCGTCGTTCGCCATGGCGATCGGGAAGTGCACGCCGAGCTGTGAGGCGAAGCGCTTGACGGGCGCGGGCCCGGTCTCGTCGACGGACATGCCGACCACCGTGAGGCCCTGGCGCGCGTAGCGCGTGCTGACCTCGTTCAGGTGCGGCAGGCTCGCGCGGCACGGCGCGCACCACGTGGCCCAGAAGTCGACGATGAGCGGATGGTTCCTCAGGTCCGCGTAGCGGATCGTGCGACCGTCGACCGACTTCACCGAGAAGGCCGGGGCGTGCGAATCCGCCGCGCCGGCCGGACCCGCGAGCAACACCAGCGCGAGCAGTGGCGCGAAGCGCGAGGGCCGGTTGGGGAGCATCGAGCCAGGGAACACGGGGGAGATCCTCTCGCCGTGGGGTGGGCTGGACGTATCGGCATCGAGCACTTCAACTCTAACGCCGGGCCACGACGCGCGCCGCGGCCCGGCCGGGATTTGGCAGACACTTGACCGCGAGTCGAGCGACGCCGAACGCATCCGTCAGGGAACCGTGTCATGGTGCGAGGGTAGGGCGATGAGCGGGTCGGTCTCTTATACATTGGGTGGAGAGGCGAGGCTGTGCTAGCGTCCGGCGACACTCCCCAGCGCTATCCATTGCGGCCCTCGCGGTCGCGCGCGACTTCACAAGGAAGGTGAAGCCGATGGTGATTGCATCCCTGATCCTGCAGCTGGGTACCGGCGGGCGGGCCTCGATCCCCTCGCTGGTCGCGGGGGCGAGCCCGTTCTCGAAGGGCGTGCTCCTCCTGCTGCTCGTGATGTCCGTGTACACGTGGGCCGTCATCTGGAACCGGATGCGGCTCTACGGGCGCGTGTCGCGGCAGGACGACGCGTTCCTGTCCGCGTTCCGCCGCCTGCCCGACCAGGCCGACTGCCGCCTCGTCGCCGAGCAGCACCCCGCGAGCATCCTCGGCCGCGCCACGCTGGCCGGCCTGCGCTCGCTCGACCAGCACCCGGCCGAGCGCGTCGGCGCGGCGGCGCGGTTCGAGCTCGCGCAGCGCGCCATGGACCGCGCGGCGAGCGACGAGGTCGCCGCGCTCGAGCGCCACGTGGGCTTCCTCGCGACCACGGGCAACGTGGCGCCGTTCATCGGCCTCATGGGCACCGTGTGGGGCGTGATGGCCGCGTTCGTCAACATCGGCGCGCAGGGCTCGGCGTCGCTGGTCGTCGTCGCCCCCGGCATCGCCGAGGCGCTCATCGCGACGATCGCCGGCCTCGCGGCCGCGATCCCCGCGGTGATCGGCTACAACCACTGCCTCGGCCGGCTGCGCGACTTCGGCAACACGGCCGCCTCCTTCACGAGCGAGTTCCTCGACAAGCGGATCGGGGCCCACCTGTGATGGCGTCGGGCGGCTCCGGCAGCCGTCGGCCGATGGCCGACATCAACGTCACGCCGCTCGTCGACGTCGTGCTCGTGCTGCTCATCATCTTCATGGTGACCGCTCCGTTCCTGCAGGGCGGACTCGAGATCGACCTGCCCAAGGTGGCGACCCGCGGCCTCGACGTGCACGAGGGCCTCATCGTGAGCATCCGCGGCGACCGCACGGTCGCCGTCGGGCAGACCGTCGTGAGCCCGGCCGGCTTCGAGGACGCCCTCGCGCGCGCGAAGGCCTCGAGCCGGCCCGTGTTCCTGAAGGCCGACCAGCGCGTGCCCTACGGCACCATCGTCGAGTACATCGCGCGCATGCGCCGCGCCGGCGTGGTGCAGCTCGGACTGGTCACGCAGCCGCCCGCACGGAGCGCGCGGTGAGGGGCTCCGTCCTGGGCTCCGCGACCGTCCACGCCGTGCTCACGCTCGCCCTGCTGTTCGTGCGGCCCGCGCGCGAGATCCTGGTGCCCGGCCCCGACGTCGTGCAGGTTTCGCTCGTCGACGCGGCGCTCGCGGAAACGCCCGCGCCCACCGTCCCGCGCGCCGCGCCCGAGAAGGTCACGCCCGAGGAGGAGAAGGGCGTGCGCATCGAGAAGCCGCGCAGCGAGCGCGAGAAGCCGCGCCCGCAGCCGCCCGAGCGTCGCGCGGCGCCCGCGGCGGCGGCGCCGAACCCGCCCGCCGCCGCTGCGAGCGTGGTGCTGCCGTACGCGTCCGTCGGCGGTGGCATGCGCGGGCAGGTGGCCGTGGACGAGTCCAACTTCGAGTTCGCGTACTACCTGCAGCAGGTGCGCATCATGATCGCGCGCAATTGGACGCCGACCGGCGGCATGGCCGGGGCCCGGGTCGAGGTGTACTTCCGGGTCTCGCGCGACGGCACGCTCAGCGCGCCGCGGATCGAGACCTCGAGCGGCAACGCGTACTTCGACCAGTCCGCCGCGCGCGCGGT
>JBAIWU010000617.1:0-2897 GCA_037917155.1 Candidatus Eiseniibacteriota bacterium | reverse complement strand
GCCCGCGCCGAAGCGGTCGCCGGGCCGCTCGGCGTCACCGTGCTGGGCCCGGCGCCCCAGGCGCTCGCGCGCCTGCGAGGCCAGCACCGCTGGCACCTGCTGCTCAAGGGCGGCGACGCCGCGAAGGTGCGCCTGGCCGCGGCCGCCGCGCTCGAGTGGGCCGAGCAGCCCGGCCGCCGCGGCGCCCACGTGGCCGCGGACGTGGACCCGATCGAGACGCTGTAGGCACGCCGCGCGGTGTGGCGGGCGCGTCGCGAACCGTGCGCGGGCGCCGCAGTTGCGACGGACCGGCGACGGGCTTTGCGCCCGCTGGACGGTCGCGATGCCTTGACGCTCCTCGATTTGGGGACCTAGATTCGCCCCGCTCGCCGATTCGCCCCTCGCGCCGGGTACTGGCATCCTTCCCGCATAGGAAAGCCGCCGACATGACGACCCTGCCCCCCAAGCCCGCCGGCGAGGCCCCGGCCCGCCCGGAGAACCACCGCGTGACCCTGGAGAGGGTCCGGGACGACGCGCGCGTCCGCGCCTACATCCGCATGGCGGACGCGTCGCTCGAGCAGATCGGCTACACCGAGCACGGCGAGCGTCACGTGACCCTGGTCAGCAAGATCGCGCACAACGTGCTCAAGCGCCTCGGCTATCCCGAGCGCGAGTGCGAGCTGGCGTCCATCGCGGGGCTGCTGCACGACATCGGCAACGCGGTGAACCGCGACCATCACGCGCAGTCGGGGGCCGTGATGGCGATGCAGATGCTCAACGATTTCGGCATGGAGGACCGCGAGGTCCTCACGGTCATCGCCGCGATCGGGAACCACCACGAGAACGACGGCGACCCGGTCAACCCGGTCGCGGCCGCGCTCATCCTCGCCGACAAGAGCGACGTGCACCGGACACGCGTTCGCAACCCCGACATGATCAAGTTCGACATCCACGACCGCGTGAACTACGCCGTGGAGAAGAGCTTCCTCAACGTGGACGGCGACGGGAAGCACATCACCCTCGAGCTCACCATCGATCCGAAGATCTCCCACATGATGGAGTACTTCGAGATCTTCATGACGCGGATGCTCGCGTCGCGGAAGGCGGCCATGTTCCTCGGGGCGACGTTCGGCCTCGTGGTGAACGGCAACCGCCTCGTCTAGAGGTTCGCACCAAGGAGGATGTCTTGAAGCTCCGTCTGCCGGTGGCCGCCCTGTCGGTCGCCCTGTGTGCCGTGATGGCGGGCACGGCGTTCGCGCGCAACCCGCACTGCGCCGGTGGCATCCAGTACGTCTCCCAGGCGCTGAACGACAAGGCGAAGGGCAACACCGAGGACTACCTGCGCGAGATCCACAAGGCCGTCGACCAGCTCTCGCTGGGCGCGACCGAGGACCCGGCCGACTACGAGGCGCAGGGCTACCTGGGCCAGGCGTACGCCGAGATCGACAGCGCCGGCCCGGCGGGCGAGTGGTTCGCCAAGGCGGCGGCCGCGGCCACCGCCAAGGGCGACAAGAAGAAGCTCGACGTCATCACGTCGAACCGCGACCACTACTGGTCGCTCGCGTTCAACGACGGCATCAAGGCCATCGGCGACGGCCAGCAGTTCAACGACGCCGGCCAGAAGGACGAGGCGGCCAAGGCGTTCGCCACCGCGGCCGACAAGCTGACGCGCGCGACGCTGCTCCGCCCCGCGCACCCGCAGACGATCCGCAACCTCGCCACCGCGTACGCCTACGCGGGCGACTACGACGCCGCGGAGAAGGTGCTCACGGCGGGCCTCGTGCAGGCCGGCGCCGACACGTCGGCGCACGTACTGACCGAGGCGCTCAAGACCGTGCGCGCCAACAAGGCCGGTGCGCTCACCGACGCCAAGAAGTACGACGAGGCGATCGCCTACTACGTCGAGCTGACCAAGGCCGAGCCGGCGAACGCGGACCTGTGGATGGGCCTGGGCAACGCCTACTACAACCGCGCCAACACGAAGCAGGACCAGGCCCGCAAGGACGACTTCAAGCTCGCGGCCGACGCGTACGCCAAGGCGTACGAGCTGCGCAACACCGACCATTCCCTGGCGTTCAATGCGGCGCTCTCCTACCAGAACGCCGGCGAGCTGGCGCTCTCAGAGACGCAGTGGCGCGCGTTCATCAAGGTGGAGCCGGGCGACGCCGATGCGCTCTCGAGCCTTGGCGCGGTGCTGGCCGACGAGAAGAAGTTCGACGAGGCGCAGTCGGTGCTGCAGAAGGCGATCGAGATCAAGCCGGACGAAAAGGTCTACTACCGGCAGCTCGGGGCCGTGTACAGCAAGTCCGGCAACAACGCCAAGACGGCCGAGATGATGTTCGTCTACCTGCCGATGGCGAACGGCAAGCCGGGCGATCCGGCGGCCGCGGTCAAGGGCGCGAAGGCGGGCTCGGCCGCCGCGAACACCGCGACGTCCATGGGCACGCCCGAGAAGGTCTTCGACTGGACCGACAACACGGCCGGCGCGCTGCAGACCTGGATGTACGGCTCCAAGCGGCTCGCGTTCACGTTCAACTCCGCGGGCGTCCTGGTGCAGAAGTCGGACTGGAACCCCAAGAAGTGACCGCGGGCCGCGACGGCGCGGCGCGCGGGGCGAACGTCGTGGACGGCCTCCGGGGCGGCTCGCCCCGGAGGCCGCGGCGTTCGCGGACCCCCGGCGCTCCACGCGAGGCACCATGACGCGCCTTCCCGACGCACCGGTCGCGATCCTCGGCTACGGCAACCAGGGCGCGGCGCACGCGCTCAACCTGCGCGACTCCGGCGCGGCCGTGATCGTCGGCGCGCGCCCGGGCCGGCCGGCGGAGGCGCGCGCCCGCTCGGAGGGCTTCGAGGCGCTCGCGCCGGCCGAGGCGGTGCGGCGGGCGCGCACCGTGGCGGTGCTCGTGCCGGACGAGGCG
>JBAIWU010000616.1:0-5159 GCA_037917155.1 Candidatus Eiseniibacteriota bacterium | reverse complement strand
GGGCGTGCCGGCCATGTGGAACCCGAACGCCAACGGCCAGGTGAATGCGATCGCGCTCGGCGCGACGTCCATTTACGTGGGTGGGTCGTTCACGACCATCGGCTCCACGAGCCGGTTTCGCATCGCGGAGATCTCGACCGCCACCGGCGCCGCGACCGCGTGGGACCCGCGCGCGAACGGCTCCGTCTCGGCGCTCGCGGTCTCGGGTGCGACGGTCTACGTGGGCGGCGACTTCCTCTCGATCGGGGGACAGGCCCGCAGCCGCCTCGCGGCGATCGACGCCGGCACCGCCCTGGCCACCGCGTGGAATCCGGTCGCCTACGCCACCGTGCAGGCGATCGCGGTCTCCGGCGGCGTCGTGTACGCAGGCGGCACCTTCGGGGGCGTGGGCGGGCAGGTGCGCAACAACCTCGCGGCGCTCGACCTGATCACGGGCGCACCGACCGCGTGGAACCCGAACGTCAACGGCGCCGTCCTCGCGCTCGCCCTGAACGGCAACACGCTCTACGCGGGCGGCTCGTTCACGCAGGTGGGCGGGATGGCGCGCAACGGCCTCGCGGCGCTCGACCTGCCGAGCGGCACGCCCCTCGCGTGGAACGCCGCCACCGATGGCCAGGTCACCGCGATCACCGTGGACAACGGCGTCGTCTACGTCGGTGGCTCCTTCACGACCGCCGGCGGCCAGCCGCGCAGCAACATCGCCGCGCTCGACACGACCACCGCGCTCGCGACGGCGTGGGCGCCCGGCTGCAACGGCCAGGTCTTCCGCATGCTCGCCACGGGCGGCCTCGTGTACGTCGGCGGCTCGTTCAGCACGATCGGCGGCTCGGGACGCGACAACATCGCGGCTCTCGATCCCGTGACGGGGGCCGCGAGCGCGTGGAACCCCAACGCGAACGGCACGATTCGCGACCTCGCCGTCACGTGCGGCTCCGTCTACGCGGGCGGCTTCTTCACGAACATCGGCGGCGCGGCGCGCAACCGGCTCGCCGCGCTCGACCCGTCGACCGGCGTGCCCACGGCCTGGAACCCGGACGCGAACGGCCCCGTGTTCTGCCTCTCGCTCAACGACGGCGTGCTCTACGCGGGCGGGGTGCTCGACGTCATCGGCGGGCTGTCGCGCAACCGCCTCGCGGCGCTCGACCCGGTCACCGGGCTCGCGACCCCGTGGAGCCCGAACGCGGACAACACGGTGCGTTCCATCGTGGTCGGGGGTGGCGCGCTCTACGCGGGGGGCAGCTTCACGTCGATGGGTGGAACCCCGCAGTGCAACGTGGCGGCGCTGCCCGTGGACGCGAGCATCACGTGCCCGGTGATCGCGGTCTCCCCCGCGCAGCTGCCCGACGGCATCGTCGGCACGGCGTACGACGTCACGCTCGCCGCGAGCGGCGGCACGGCGCCCTACTGCTGGACCGTCGTCGACGGGACGCTGCCCCCCGGCCTGTCGCTCTCCCCCGGCACCGGCGAGCTCTCCGGCACGCCCTCCGCGCCGGCCGCGAGCGCCTTCGAGGTGCGCGTCACCGACGCGCACGGCTGCACCGGCGACCGCACGTACACGCTCGACGTGTTCGCCGGCCCCGTGGGCTCCACGGTGACCGCGGTCACGACCGGGTTGTGCGTGAACCCGGCGCATTCCTGCGTCGCCGTGCCGTTCGTCTACCAGCGCACGGACTCCGTGCCCGCCCGCGGCGTGAGCGTCACGTTCCAGATCGACACGGCGCGGCTGGCGCTGTGCACGCCGTCCTCGCCGTACTCGAGCATCCAGATGGGTTCGTGGCTCGACGCGTTCTCGAACCAGCTGCTGCAGGTCGTCGACAACGGCGGCGGCTCGTACACGGTCGACGTGCTGCTCCTCGGCCAGCCCTGCGGCCAGCCTCGCGGCGGCACGCTGTTCACGGCCCGCCTGGCCTCGGCCGGTCCCGACGGGCTCGGCGCGGTCAGCGTGACGTCGGTGCACGTGCGGGACTGCGACAACTCGCCGATCGCGGTGCTCGCGGGCGCACCCGAGTCACTGCTCGTGGAGAATGCGCCCGTCGTGATCTCACCGTCGACGCTGTCCCCGGCCACCGAGGGCACCGCGTACCACGTCGCGCTGGCCGCGGCGCCGGGCACGGCGCCGTTCACGTTCTCGATTTCCGCCGGCGCGCTGCCGCCCGGCATCACGCTGTCGAGCGCCGGCGTGCTCGACGGCACCTCGTTCACGCCGGGCCCGTACGCCTTCACGGCGCGCGCGACCGACGTGTACGGCAGCACGGGCATCCAGGCGTACTCGCTCCCCGTGAGCTGCCCCGCCATCTCGCTGGGGCCCGGCGCGCTGCCGGACATGGTCGTGGGCGCGGGCTACACCCAGTCGCTGGCGACGAGCGCCGGCCGCGCGCCCATCGCCTACTCGATCACGAGCGGCGCGCCGCCCGCCGGCCTCTCGCTCTCGGGCGCCGGACTGCTCTCGGGAACGCCGAGCGCGACCGGCACGTCCACGTTCACCGTACAGGCGAGCGACACCGGCGGGTGCGCCGCGACCCGCAGCTACACGCTGTCCGCGTTCGGCTCGCCGATCACGTCCACGATCACGCCGGTCACGACGGGGCTCTGCCTCGGCACGGGCCATCCCACGACGACCGTGCCGTTCGTGCTCGCGCGCACCGACACGACGCCGACGCGCGCCGTCAGCGTGACGTTCCGCCTCGACACCACGCGCGTCGTCCTGCGCACGCCGGCCGCGCCCGAATCGAGCGTGGCCATCGGCCCGTGGTTCGCGGGCACGAGCGCCGTCTCGCAGGTGACGGGCTGGGGCGACGGCTCCTACACCGTCGACATCGTGATCCTCGGCGATCCCTGCGGGCCGACCACGGGAGGCACGCTGTTCACGCTCGGGGTGGCCGCCGCGGCCTCGAGCGGCACCGGCGCGATCACCGTGACCGCGACGCACGTCCGCGACTGCTCCAACCAGGCGATCCCGGTCGGCCCTGGCGCGCCCGGCTCGATCCTGCTCGGCACCACCGCGCCGGGCGCGATCGCCGACCTCGTCGCCACGCCGGTCGCGAGCGGCAACGGCGCCGGCCCGACGACGGGCATCCAGCTCGCGTGGACGAGCACGTCGGGCGACACCGTGCGCGTCTACCGCGCGCCGTACGCGAGCTACCCGACGTACGCGGGCGGCGCCCCGGACTCGACCGCCGCGCCCGGCGCGCCGTGGACGCTCGCCGCGACGGTCACCTCGCCCGGCGTCGTCGACCGGCCGCCGGTGCGCGGCTTCTGGTACTACGTCGCGCTCATCACCGACCCGTGCGGCGGCACGTCGGTCGTCTCCAACCGCACGCGCGGCACGCTCGACTACCTGCTCGGCGACGTCTCGGACGGCGCGACGCCGGGCACGGGCAACGACGCGGTCGGAATCGAGGACATCACGCTCCTCGGCGCGAACTACGGCATCGACGCGTCCCAGATCGCGGCGCGCAACGTCGCCTATCTCGACGTCGGCCCCACGACCGACCTCGCGCTCACATCGCGCCCCGCTCCCGACGGCAAGCTCGACTTCGAGGACCTGATGGTGTTCTCGGGGAACTTCGACGCCAGCGCGACGGCGCCACCGGCCTCGCCCGCAGCCGCCCGCCGGCCGGCGCGCGCCGGCGCGGCCGCCACGGCGTCCTCGACCGAGGCCTTCCACGTCGACGCGCCCGCCTCGGTGCTGGCCGGCGGCACCCTCGACGCCTCGCTCACGCTCGCCGCCGCGGGCCGCATCCATGGGTTCTCGGTGGCGCTCACGTGGGACCCCACCGTCGTGGCACCCGCGGGCGTGCGCTCGAGCGGATTCGTCGAGGGCCAGGGCGGCCTCGTGCTATCGCCCGCGCCCGGCGGCGTCGACGGGGCGCTGCTCGGGCGCGCCGCGACCGGGCTCGAGGGCACGGGCGAGATCGCGCGCTTCACATTCACCGCGCTGCGCTCGGGCGAACCCGCGATCGCGATCGCGCGCGTGCTCGCTCGCGACGGGAACAACCAGCCGCTGCCACCGGACGCGCTGGCGGATGCCGGCCCTCCGGCGCCGCCGGCCGTGACCGAGCTGCTCCCGCCGACGCCCAACCCCTTCCAGGGCAGCGCCGTGCTGGCCTTCAGCCTCGCCCGGGCCGGGCCCGTGCGCCTGGCGATCTACTCCGTCGACGGACGCCGCGTGCGCGTGCTGGCCGACGGCTACCGCGAGGCCGGGCGCTACCGGCTCGCCTGGGATGGCCGCGACGAGGGCCGCGGCGCGGTCGCCCCGGGTGTCTACTTCGCGCGCTTCGCGGCGGGCGGCCGGCAGTTCACGGCGCGCCTCGTCCACCTGAGGTGATGGCCATGATCTCCGCGTCGCGCATGCGCCGGCGCCTTCCCGGCGCCCTGCTGGCCGCACTGCTCGCCGCGGCCCCGTCCCCGGCCGCCGCCGGTGTCTCCGTGGCCCTGCTCCCGGCGCATCCCGTCGTCGCGCCGGACTCGACGTTCGCCCTCGACCTCGACGTGACGCAGGCCGGCTCGGCATTCAACGGCTTCCACGCAGTGATCGGCTACGACCCCGCGGCGATCGCGTTCGTCCAGCTCTCGCCGTTGTCGCTGCAGGAGGGCTGCCTGATGACCGGAGCCTGCAGCGGGGCGTGCGGCACGACGTATTCGCGCTTCACGGCGGCGGGCGACAGCCTCGTGATCGACGAGTCGCTCCTCTGCAACAGCTACTCGCTCACCGGACCCGGCCAGATCTACACGCTCCGCTTCACGGCCGGGTCCACCCAGCAGACGACGTACGTGCGCGTGCGCCGCATCGCGTTCTACCAGGCCGGCGTGGCCGTGACCCCGGTGACGAGCGCCGACGCGCAGGTCGACATCCACACGACCTCCGGCGTCGCGCCCGGCGCGAGCGTGGCGGGGCTGCGCCTCGGCGTCATGCCCAATCCGGCGCGCGGGCCGGTGTCGCTCGCGATCGAGGCGGGCGCGCCGGGCGAGCAACTCGTCGATGTGCTCGACCTCGCGGGGCGCCGCGTGCGTGCGCTGGAGCGCGCGTGGCGGCCCGCCGGCGCGCGCGTGCTCGCCTGGGACGGCGCGGGCGAGGACGGAGGGCGGCTGCCCGCGGGCGTCTACCTCGTGCGCGTCCGCGCGGGCGAGCGCGAGGTGCGCGCGCGCGTCGTGCTTCT
>JBAIWU010000615.1:0-5634 GCA_037917155.1 Candidatus Eiseniibacteriota bacterium | reverse complement strand
TTCGAGACGCCGCTCTGCGCGCCGATCTGCGCGCCGCGGCCGAGCCGCACGTGCCCGATGACGCCGGCCTGTCCGCCGATCGTGACGTAGTCCTCGAGCTCCGTGCTGCCCGAGATGCCGACCTGGGCGACGATGATGCAGTGCCTGCCCGTGACCACGTTGTGGCCGATCTGCACGAGGTTGTCGATCTTGGTGCCGTCGCCGATGCGCGTCGCGTCGGTCGTGGCGCGGTCGATCGTGGTGTTCGCGCCGATCTCGACGTCGTTCCCGACCACGACGATGCCGACCTGCGGCACCTTGTGGTAGCTGCCGTCGTCGAACGCGAAGCCGAAGCCGTCCGCGCCGATGACGACTCCCGCGTGCAGGATGCAGCGGTCGCCGATCACGCACTCCTCGCGGATCGTGACGCGCGGGTAGAGCAGCGTGTCCTCGCCCACGGACGCCTGCACGCCGACGTAGCACCCCGGCATCAGCACGGTGTGCGCGCCGATGCGCGCGCCCGCCTCCACGACGCAGTGCGCGCCGATCGAGGCGCTCTCGCCGACGTGCGCCGCGGGCGAGACGACCGCGGTCGGGTGCACGCCCGGGAGCGGCCGGTAGAGCTCCGGCCGCATCAGCTTCACGACCTTCTGGAACGCGAGGTACGGGTTGTCCACCTGCAGCAGCGGCAGCACCGCCTCGCGCGGCTCGCGCGAGCAGATGACCGCCGAGGCCCGCGTCTGGGACACGTAGCCGTCGTAGCGCGCGTTCGCGAGGAAGGTGATGTCGCCCGGCTGCGCCTCGCGGATGCCCGCGACCCCGCGGATCACCGTGGCCCCGTCGCCCACGACGACGCCTCCCAGTTCGGCGGCGAGCTCGGCCAGCGTCAGCGTCTTCATGCACGACCTCCTAGTGCTGGGCGCCCGTCTTGGCGCGGGTGCTCAGCTCGGTGAGGACCTTCGTGGTCAGGTCGTAGTTCTTGTCGGCATAGACGAGGTAGCCGCCGGCGGCGTCGAGCACGACCTCGGCGCCATTCTCGGCCGCCACCTTCTCGACGGCGGAGCGGATGTCGGCCACGATCTCGCCCGTGGCGCGCTCGTTCTCCTGCGCGGCCCGGCCGTTGGGGCCCCACACGTCCTGGATGAAGGCCTCGTATTCGTTCACCGCGCGCTGCAGGGCGTTCTCGCGCTCCTGGCGCTTCATGGCGGACAGGATCGGCGCCTGGTCGCGCACCTCCTGCCGCAGCTGGTTCACCGCCTTCTCCTTCTCCGACGCCTCGTCGCGCCACCCCTGCACGAGCCGGTCGAAGCGCTGCTGGGCGTCGCGCGCGGCCGGGTACTCGTTGAAGATGCGCGCCGAGTCGATGTAGCCGAAGTGGAGGTCCGCCGCGCCCGCGGCGGCCGGCGCCAGCAGCACGGCCCCCGCGAGGATCGCGATCCACCACCGCGCACGCGTGATCATGGCCACCTCGCTAGAAGCCGACGTTGCCGAGCAGGAAGTGCCCCTGCCATCGGGCGCCGTCGTCCCGGTTGAACCCGTAACCGTAGTCGAAGCCCACGTTCCCCAGGATGGGGATCTCCATGCGGAAGCCGATCCCCGCTCCGCACTTGAGCTTGAACGGCTGGATCTCGCGCTTCAGGTCCCACGTGTTGCCGGCGTCGAAGAAAAGCACAGCGTGGAGCGGATTCACAACCGGGAACTGCTGCTCCATGGTGAACAGGGTCATGTAGCGGCCGCCCGGGTAGCGCCGCGTCGTCAGCGTCGAATCGCGGATCTGGATCGTCTTCGTCGAGTCCGTCGGGTCGACCCCGGTGTGCGAGCCGTAGACCCAGATCTTGCTCAGGAACTTCGGCGGAACGATCTGGTAGTCCATGTAGCCGCGCACGGGATCCGGTGTCGAGCCGCCGCCGAGCCGGAAGCGCGCGTAGTCCGGCACCGGACCGTGCAGCCACGAGTACTGGTTCACCGTGCCGATGCGCAGCCGGACCATGGTGGTGACGTGCTTGACCAGGGACGGCACCCACGCCCGCCCCTCGTAGCGGTGCACGTGGTAGTTCACGTCGCCGAAGAAGGGGCCGCCCGTGAACTGGTCGCTCGCGGTCAGCCGCGTCCCGCGCGTCGGGTAGAGCGGGTGGTCCGCGCTGTTGCGCACGAAGCTCGTCTCGAACGTGCTCGTGAGCTCGAAGATGCCCAGCGGCACGCCGGTCAGCAGCACGGAGTCGCGCACGTTCGAGATGCGCACCTTCTCGAGCGTGTAACTCAGCGAGCCCCGCGAGTAGTCGGGCCACGGCAGTGGGCGGCCGATGCGCGCCGTGCCGCCGCGCCGCGCCTCGTCGTACTCGGTGAGGATGTTCATCGTGCTGTACGCCGAGAAGCCGAGCAGCGTCGGCGCGTCGTGGAACCACGGCTCCGTGAAGCTGAGCGTGTAGTTCTCGACCTTGTTGCCGCGCTCGAGGTGGAGCGCGAGCTGCTGGCCGTTGCCGAGCACGTTGTTGTGCCCCACCTCGAGGAACCCGGTGACGCCGGTCTGGCTCGTGTAGCCCGCGCCCGCGGACGCGGTGCCCACCTGCTTCTCCTTCACCTTGAACGTCAGGTCGACGTCGCTGCTCTCGGCCTCGGTGAAGTCGAAGTTCGCCTCCTCGAACAGGCCCAGGCGCATGAGGTCGTCGCGGCTGCGCATGAGCGCCGACTTGCGGAACAGGTCGCCCTCGTGGACGTCGAGCTCGCGGCGGATCACGTTCTCGCGCGTGCCCTTGTTGCCCGTGATGCTCACGAGCCGCACGTGGGACGGGACGCCCTCCGTGATGTCGAACTCCAGGTCGACGACGGAGTCCCGCGTCATCTCCCGCGGGTCGACCCGCACGTACAGGTACCCGTGCTCGGCGTACTCGCCGAAGACGCCGCCCTGCACGGTCTCGATGCGCGAGTGGTCGTAGCGCCGGCCCCCCTTCGTGCCCCAGAGCTTGCGCAGCACGTCCGTGGCGACGACCTTGTTGCCGGACCACGTGACGTTGCCGAAGACGTAGGGCCGGCCCTCGTCGACGGTCACGACCAGCGTGAGCGCGCGGGGCTTGTCACCCGGCTTCGTCGTCACGTCGGACACCTGCATGTCGCGGTAGCCGTGGTCGTGGTACCAGGTCTCGAGCTTCTCGCGGTCCTCGCTGAACGTCTCGTCCTTGAGCTCGCCGCCGCCGAAGAAGCCCTTCGTCTTCGTCTTCATCGCCTTGCGGAGCCGCTTCTCGGGAAACGCCTTCGCCCCCACGAACTCGATGCGCGTGATGCGCAGCTTCTCGCCCTCCTCGACGGCGAACGTGATCCCGATGGCGCCGGTGGCCAGCGTGTCGAGCTTGGGCGTGATCTTCGTGCGCGGGAAACCCTCGTCACGGTAGTACTGGAGCAGCGAGTCGACCTGGGTGCCGACCAGCGACGCCGAATAGGTTTCGCCGGCGCGCAGGAAGAGCTTCTTCTCGAGGTCGACGTCCTCGCGCTTCTTGTTCCCGCTGAAGTGGATCGGCCCCAGCCGCGGACGCTCGACGACCACGACGGTCAGGTCGATGACGCCGTCGTGCACCGTGCGCAGCACCCGCACGTCGGAGAAGAGCCCGAGCGCGACGAGCTTGCGGGTGCCGCGCTTGACCATGTCCTGCGAGTAGCGCGCCCCGGGAGAAACGTCGAACGTCCGCAGGATCCGGGTGCTGTCCGTGGTCTTGTTCCCGCTGACGAAGACCCGCCCCACCGTCAGCGCCGTGGGCACCTCCGTCTCGGCCGGGGCGCCGGGCTCCTGCGCGCCCGCCCGTCCCGGCGCCAGGGCCAGCGCGGCAGCGATGCACAGCACGGCCGTCAACGACTGCAACCACTTCGGGTTCAGGCTCAAGGGCACTCGTTGCTCCAGGTGTGGCCACCACGCGAGGTGGGCCTCGCCACGCCGCGCCGTCGCGTCCGTGCGCGCGCGAGCCGGCCGGGAGGTGTGGCCTAGGGTCCGTCGGGGAGACGGGCGACATTATCCGCAGGGCCGTACCGAAGTCCAGCGCTCCGGACGGGGCCACTACCCCGCCGCGGGCCCGGCCGTTCCCGTGCGGGACGATCCACGCGCCCGCGGGTTCCCCGGAAACGCCACCGCCGGGGGGCGCGAGGCCCCCCGGCGGTGCGTGTGGCCGAACCGCCGTCAGCTCGCCGGCACGGCCGAGGGCGAGGGCGCGGGCGTGGGCTCGCGGTCGAACTCCAGCCGGTCGTCCACGCGCGTGACCTTGACGGTCGTGCCCGCGGGGGTCTGCCCCTTGAGGATGAACTCCGCGAACGGGTCCTCCAGCAGCCGCTGGATGGCCCGCTTGAGCGGGCGGGCGCCGAGCGCGAGGTCGAAGCCCTTGTCGATGAGGAGGTCCGTCGCCTCGGGCGAGATCTCGAGGATGACGTCCTGGGCCTTGAGCCGCGCCGAGAACTGCCCGAGCAGGATCTCGACGATGCTCTTCATGTTGTCGCGCGTCAGCGTGTGGAAGACGATGACGTCGTCGATGCGGTTCAGGAACTCGGGGTTGAACGCCTTCTTGAGCTCGTCCTGCACGGTGCTCTTGATCGCCGAGAACTGCTGCGACGAGTCGACCTGCTTGAAGCCGAGGCCCTTGCCGCCCGAGACGATCTGCCGGCCGCCGAGGTTCGACGTCATGATGATGACCGTGTTCTTGAAGTCGACCTTGCGGCGCGAGCTGTCCGTGAGCACGCCGTCGTCGAGCACCTGCAGCAGCACGTTGAACACGTCCGGGTGCGCCTTCTCGACCTCGTCGAGCAGCACGACCGAATAGGGCTTGCGCCGCACCTTCTCGGTGAGCTGGCCGCCCTCCTCGTAGCCCACGTACCCGGGAGGCGCGCCCACGAGCCGCGAGACCGAGAACTTCTCCATATACTCCGACATGTCGATGCGGATCAGAGCGTCCTGGTCATCGAACAGGTAGGCCGCGAGCGCCCGCGCGAGCTCGGTCTTGCCCACGCCCGTGGGGCCCAGGAAGATGAACGAGCCGATCGGCCGCTTGGGATCGCGCAGGCCGACGCGGTTGCGGCGGACGGCCCGCGAGACCGCGCTGACGGCCTCGTCCTGGCCGACCACGCGCTTCTTGAGCTCGTCCTCCATGCGCAGGAGCTTCTGGCTCTCCTCCTCGGCGAGCTTGACCACCGGGATGCCCGTCATGATCGACAGCACCGCGGCGATCATCTCCTCGTCGACCTGCACCGACTGGTCGCGCTTGGACTCGGTCCACGACTTCTTGAGGTCGGTCCGCCGCGCCCGCAGCTCCTTCTCGCGGTCGCGCAGCCGGGCGGCCTTCTCGTACTCCTGCCCGCGGATCGCCGCCTCCTTCTCCTTGACGACCTCCTCGAGCTTCTTCTCGAGCTCGTGGATCTCGGACGGCACCGTGCTCACCGACAGCCGCGCCCGCGCGCAGGACTCGTCGATGATGTCGATCGCCTTGTCCGGGAAGAAGCGGTCGTTCATGTAGCGATCGGCCAGCTTCACGGCCTGCACGATCGCCGCGTCCGTGATCTTGACGCCGTGGTGCGCCTCGTACTTGTCCCGCAGGCCCATCAGGATCTGGATCGTGTCCGCCACGCTGGGCTGGTCCACGGTCACGGGCTGGAAGCGGCGCTCGAGCGCGCCGTCCTTCT
>JBAIWU010000614.1:0-7495 GCA_037917155.1 Candidatus Eiseniibacteriota bacterium | reverse complement strand
GCCCGGGCCCGGCGCGCGGGTCCGTCCACCCGGGGGTGCGTGATGCGATCGTTCGATCTCGTCGTCATCGGCAGCGGGCCCGGCGGCCAGCGCTGCGCCGTGCAGGCCGCGAAGCTGGGCCGGAGCGTGGCCGTGATCGAGCGCCGTCGCGAGGTCGGCGGCGTCTGCATCAACACCGGCACGATCCCCAGCAAGACCCTGCGCGAGGCCGTGCTCGACCTCTCCGGCCTGCGCCAGCGCCGGCTGTACGGCGACGCGTTCGCGCCGCAGCGCCGGCCCACGGCGCAGGACCTGTTCGCGCGCACCCAGGCCGTCATGCGCGCCGAGCGCGAGGTGGTGCGCGCGCAGCTCCAGCGCAACGGCATCGCGAGGTTCGAGGGCGAGGCGGAGTTCGCCGGCCCGCACGCGGTGCGGGTCGCCGACGGCGACGGGGGCGAGACGCTCGAGGCGGCGTTCGTGGCCATCGCGGTGGGCACGGTGCCCGGGCTGCCGGCGGGCATCGAGGTCGACCACCGGGTCGTGCTCACCAGCGACGACCTGCTCGACATGCAGGCGCTGCCGCGGCAGATGATGGTCGTGGGCGCGGGCATCGTCGGGCTCGAGTACGGCAGCATGCTCTCGGCGCTCGGCGTCGAGTTGACGCTCGTCGACATGCGCCCGCAGCTGCTCGAGATGGTCGACCGGGAGATCGTCGATGCGTTCTCGTACCACGCGCGCGAGATGGGGCTCACGTTCCGGCTGGGCGAGGAGGTGCAGTCCATCGCGACCGGCGCCAGCGGCACCGCGATCGTGACCATGAAGAGCGGCAAGCGCACGGTCGTCGAGACCGTGCTCGTCTCCGCGGGGCGGCAGGGCGCGACGGATGCGCTGCAGCTCGCGAAGGCGGGGCTCGAGGCCGACGCGCGCGGGCGCATCCCGGTGAACGAGCATTTCCAGACGAAGCTGCCGCACGTCTACGCGGTCGGCGACGTCGTGGGCTTCCCGGCGCTCGCCTCGACCAGCGCCGAGCAGGGCCGACACGCCGCCTGCCACATGTTCGGCGTCGAGACACGCACCGCGTCGGAGCTGCACCCGTTCGGCATCTACGCGATCCCCGAGATCAGCTGGGTCGGGGCGACCGAGGCGGACCTGACGCGGCAGGGCGTGCCGTTCGAGACCGGCGTCGCGCGCTACAAGGAGATCGCGCGCGGCCAGATCCTCGGCGACCTCGACGGCATGCTGAAGCTCATCTTCCACATCGACACGCGCAGGATCCTCGGCGTCTGGTGCATGGGCACGCAGGCGACCGAGCTCGTGCACATCGGACAGGCGGTCATGACGCTCGACGGCACGCTGGACTACTTCGTCAACAACGTCTTCAACTACCCGACGCTCGCGGAGTGCTACAAGGTTGCGGCGCTCGACGGCTTCAACAAGATGCGGGCGCTCGGCGCGGCGGCGCAGGACGCGCCCGCACGGGAGGCGCGGCCATGAGCGTGCGCGGCACGCTGGCGCTCGAGACGGTCGGGGGCGCCGGCCTGCGCTTCAGCGCCCGGTTCGACTCGGGGCGCGCAACGACCTTCGACAGCAGCGACGGCGCGGTCGCGGCGAATCCCGTCGAGTCGCTGCTCGGCGCGCTCGCGGCGGGTGAGGGCATGGACGTCATCTCGATCCTGCGGAAGAAGCGCCTCGCCGTGACCGCGTACGAGATCGCGATGTCCGGCGAGCGCGCCGAGACGCACCCGAAGCGATTCCGCTCGATCGTGCTCACCCACCGCGTGACCGGGCGCGGGATCCCGGAGGCGGCCGTGGCCGAGGCGGTGCGACTCTCGGAGGAGAAGTACTGCTCGGTCCACCACACGCTCGATCCGGCGATGCCGATCACCAGCCGCATCGAGGTCATCGAGGGCTGATCGGCGCCACGCTCCGCCGCCGCGGGCGCACCCCGGGAGACGCGCCCGGCGCGGGCCGGGTGCCGAATCGGCGGACCTCCGCTAGCATGTCGCCGTCCCGCGCTCCCGGCGTGCCGCGAACGCCGGCGGGCCGGCAGGTCATGCAGCCATCGCGCTCGCGCGCGCCAGCCAGGGAGCAGTCGCCATGTCCGAGTTCCGCATCGAGAAGGACAGCCTCGGGGAGATGAAGGTGCCCGCCGCGGCCATGTACGGGCCGCAGACGCAGCGCGCCGTCGAGAACTTCCCCGTGTCCGGCGAGCCCATGCCGCCGGCGTTCATCCACACAATGGGCCTCATCAAGTCCGCCGCCGCCCGCGTCAACGCCGAGCTGGGCACCGTCGAACCGCCGGTCGCGAAGGCGATCGAGCAGGCCGCGAACGAGGTCGCCGAGGGACGCTGGGACGCGCAGTTCCCGATCGACGTGTTCCAGACGGGCAGCGGCACCAGCTCGAACATGAACGCGAACGAGGTCATCGCGCACCGCGCGAGCGAGATCCTCGGACGCAAGGTGCACCCGAACGACCACGTCAACTTCGGGCAGAGCAGCAACGACGTGATCCCGACGGCGCTGCACGTCTCGGCCGTGCTCGAGATCGAGCGTGACCTGCTGCCGGCGCTGGGCCAGCTCTGGAAGGTGCTCGACCGCAAGGCGGCCGAGTTCCAGGACGTGATCAAGACGGGGCGCACGCACCTCATGGACGCGACGCCGATCCGGCTGGGCCAGGAGTTCGGCGGCTACGCCTCGCAGGTGCAGCACGCGATCGCGCGCGTCAAGGCGGTGCTGCCCGACCTGCGCGAGCTGGCGATCGGCGGCACGGCCGTGGGCACCGGGCTCAACACGCACCCCGAGTTCGGCCGCCGCATGGCCATGGAGCTGACGCGGCTCACGGGCACGCAGTTCTCCGAGGCCTCGAACCACTTCGAGGCGCAGGGCGCGCAGGACGGCGCCTGCTGGGCCAGCGGCGCGCTCAACAGCGCCGCCGCGTCGCTCATGAAGATCGCGAACGACGTGCGGCTCATGAACAGCGGCCCGCGCTGCGGGCTCGGCGAGGTGACGCTGCCCGCGATCCAGCCGGGCTCGAGCATCATGCCGGGCAAGGTGAACCCGGTGGTCTGCGAGTCGGTCGTGCAGGTGGGCGCGCAGGTGATGGGCAACCACGTCGCCGTCACGCTCGGCGCGCAGTGGGGCCAGCTCGACCTGAACACGATGCTGCCCGTGGTCGCGCGCAACCTGCTCGAGAGCGTCCGCCTGCTCGCCGCCGTGTCGCGCGTGTTCGCGGACAAGGCGCTGGCGGGCCTGGTCGCGAACCCCGAGACGTGCCGCGGGTACATCGAGATCTCGCCGAGCATGGCGACCGCGCTCAATCCGCTCATCGGCTACGACAAGGCCGCGGAGATCGCCAAGCGCTCCTTCAAGGACCGCCGCCCGGTCCGCGAGCTCGCGGCCGAGATGACGAAGCTCTCGAAGGCCGAGATCGACGCCGCGCTCGACCCGGCGCGTCAGACGCACCCCGGCCTCGACATGGGCGGCGGCGCAGGGGGCTGAGCGCGTGGGCTCCTGGGCCGCGGCGCACGACATCCCGTCGCACGAGACGCTGGCCGCGCGCTTCGCCGAGACGCGCGTCCGCGTCGCGGCGGTGGCGCACCGCACGCCCGTCGCCACGTCGCGCACGCTCGACGCGCGGCTGGGGGCGCGCGTGGCGCTCAAGTGCGAGAACCTCCAGCGCATGGGCGCGTTCAAGTTCCGCGGCGCCTGGAACATGATCTCGCAGGTTCCCGCCGAGCGGCGCGCCCGCGGCGTGGTCGCGTACTCCTCGGGCAACCATGCGCAGGCCGTGGCGCTCGTCGCGCGCGAGCTGGGCGTGCCGGCCGTGATCGCGATGCCGAGCTACGCACCCGCGGCCAAGCTCGACGCAACGCGCGGCTACGGCGCCGACGTGGTGCACTATGACCTGCTCGGCGAGCCGCGCGAGGCGCTCGCGGAGCGGATCGCGCAGGAGCGCGGCATGACGCTCGTGCCGCCGTTCGACCATCCCGACGTCCTGCTGGGGCAGGGCACGGCGGCCGCCGAGCTGATCGAGGAGGCCGGTCCGCCCGACGTGCTGCTCGTGCCCCTCGGCGGCGGCGGGCTGCTGTCGGGCTCGGCGCTGGCCGCGCGCCTGCTCGCGCCCGCGTGCCGCGTCGTCGGCGTCGAGCCGGCCGCGGGCGACGACGGCGCGCGATCGTTCCGCAGCGGGCGGCTCGAGCGCGTCGAGGATCCGCGCACGATCGCGGACGGCGCCCGCACGCCCTCGCTCAGCGACCTCACCCTCGCGCTGGTGCGGCGCTACGCGCACGACGTCGTCACGGTGACCGACGAGGAGATCCTCGAGGCGATGCGCTTCCTCTGGCTGCGCGCCAAGCTCGTCGTCGAGCCCACCGGTGCGCTCGGCCTGGCGGCGGCGCTGGCCGGCCGCGTCGACGTGGGCGGCCGCCGCGTCGGCGTCATCCTCTCCGGCGGAAACGTCGACCTCGCCGTGGTTTCCGGACTGCTCGCGGGCTGACCGGCCGCCGTCGCGCGCGGGGCGCCGAACGGGCTCAATAGTCGGCGCCGCAAGCCGATACCCGTTCCCGAGGGCCGGCGTCCCGCGGGCCCCCGAGGCCGAGCCGTGTGGGCGCGGCCCGCAACGCAGGGTTCCCCCCGGAACAGGATTGCCGCCTGATGCGGCGAGCGAGCACGCCTCCGCCATCGCCATCCGCCGAGCCCGCCGGCCCGCCCGGCCCGCACGCGCTCCGAGGTTCGCGCCGGGCCGAACGCCCGGGCTTCGGCGCGTCCTCGTGGCTGGTCGTGCTGGCACCCGTCACGGTGGCCGCCGTCGCGGTCGCGCTCATGGCGCGCCTGTCGGAGTCGGATCGCGACCTGCGGGCGTACGGCGAGGTCATCGGCCGCCTGCGGGCGACGGAAGCCAACCTCGCCTCGCAGCTCGACGCGGTGGCCGGCGGCCAGCCGCTCACCCGCTCGCCGCTGTCGGGCGACATCGTCCGCTTCGAGCGCGCGCTGTCCGACGTCGCGGCGCTCGAGCTCCGTCCCGCGTGGAAGGAGCGGCGCCCGGGTGCGGGGCACCTCGGGGCGCTGGAGGCCGAGTGGACGCTCGCGCGCCAGTCGTTGCTGGACGCGATGGACGCCGCGCCCGGCAGCACGGCGATGACGGCGGCACGCGCGATCGCGGTGCGGCACTCGGACCCGTTCGACGACGCCGCGGACCGCCTGCTCGGCGAGCTGGAGGCGTTCGAGCGCGACCGGCGCCGCGCGCACGACACCGAGGTCGGCTGGCTGTTCGGGCTGCTGGTCGCGGCGCTCCTGGCCGGCGCCGTGCTGCGGGCGCTCGACCTGCGCCGCCTGCGGCAGCACCAGGCCGAGCTCGAGCGCCTCTCGCTGGTCGCCGAGAGCACGGGCGCCAGCGTCGTGCTGCTCGACGGCGAGGGGCGGGCGCAGTGGGCCAACGACGCGTTCCTGCGCACGACCGGCTGGGACGACGTCGACGGGCGCTCGATCCTCGGGGTCCTCTGCCGGGACGCGCAGGAGCTGGCGCACGCGGAACTGGCCGCGGCGCTCGAGCGGAACGCGCCGCACCACGGCGAGTACGAGCTGCGCCACCAGGACGGCAGCACGTTCTGGGCCGACGTCGAGCTCATGCCCCTCGCGGGGGAGGAGGGCCGCCCGCGGCAGCACATGCTGATGTTCACCGACATCACGAGGCGCGTGATCGCGACGCGCGAGCTGGCGGCGAGCGAGGGACGGTTCCGCTCGGCGCTCGCCGCGATGTCCGAAGGTCTGGTGCTGTACGACGCCGACGGCGCCGTGGTGCAGTGCAACGAGTCGGCGCTGCGGATCCTCGGCACGACGCGCGAGGCGCTGTTCGCGCAGGGGCCGAACGCGCCGCGCTTCGACTGCGTGCGCGAGGACGGCCGCGCGTTCCCGCCGGGCGAGATGCCGATGGCGCGCACGCTGCGCACGGGCGAGGCGCAGCGCGGCGTGGTCATGGGGCTCGACCGCCCCGCGGGCGGACGGGCGTGGCTGTCGGTGGACTCGGCGCCGTTCGCGCTCCCCGGCAGCGGCCGGCCGGGCGCGGTCGTCACGTTCGTGGACGTCACCGAGAAGCGGAAGGCCGAGCAGTGGGTGCGCACGCTCAAGCAGGTGGTCGAGGAGAGCCCGACGCTCGTCCTGCTCACCGACGCCGACGACCGGATCGACTACGCCAACCACGCGTTCGAGACATCCACCGGCTACCGGCTCGAGGACGTGCGCGGGCTCGCGCCCTCGTTCATGCTCTCGGACCTGACGCCGAAGGAGACGTGGGAGTCGCTCGGGCGGGCCCTGTCCGAGGGGCAGCACTGGCGCGGCCAGGTCCACAACGTCACGCGAGACGGCTCGGTCTGGATCTCGGACTCGCAGGTCTTCGCGCTCCACGGGCCCGACGGCAAGGTGACGCACTACGTCGCGCTGATGCGCGACATCACCGAGCAGCGCCGCCGCGAGGCGGAGCTCGCCGCGGCGCGCGAGGCCGCACTCGCCGCATCGCGCGCGAAGGGCGAGTTCCTGCGCAACGTCAGCCACGAGCTCCGGACGCCGCTCAACGGCATCATGGGCATGTCCGAGCTGCTCGGCCAGACGCCGCTGAGCCCGGAGCAGCGCGCCGACCTCATGCAGCTCCGGCGCTCGGCCGACGAGCTCCTCACGGTGGTCACGCACCTCTTCGACTTCGTGCGCACGGAGGCCGGCGAGTCCGGGCACGTCGCGACGCCGTTCCGGCTGCGCGGCGCGCTCACCGAGATCGAGCGCGCGTTCGCCGCCGGCGCCGAGCGGCGGGGCCTGCGCTGGAGCGTCGCCGTGGACGCCGCCGTGCCGGACATGCTCGTGGGCGATCCGGGCAAGCTGCGCGGCGTGCTGCTCGGCCTCGCCGAGAACGCGGTCAAGTTCACCGAGGAGGGCGAGGTCGGGCTGCGCGTGCGGCTCCTGTCCGAGGGCGACGCCGCGGCCGTGCTGCGGTTCGAGACGCACGACACCGGCATCGGCATCCCGCGCGAGCGCCAGGCGGAGATCTTCGGCGCGTTCGCCCAGGTGGACAGCTCGAACACGCGCCGCTACGGCGGCATCGGCCTCGGGCTCGCCCTCGCGTCGCGGCTGGTCCGCCAGATGGGCGGGCAGCTCGAGGTCGCGAGCGAGCCCGGCGCGGGCAGCCTGTTCGCGTTCAACCTCGAGCTGGCGCGCCCGCAGTCGGCCGAGGCGGCCCCGGCGCCGCCGGCGCCGGCCGACGCGCCGCTCGGCGGCGCCCTCGTGCTCGTCGGTGTGCTCGTGGCCACCGCCTCGACGGCCCGCCAGGTGTCAAGCCCGCCGTCCCGCTGAGGGAGGGCTCACTCGCTGCCATTCTCGCCGGCCCGGACGATGGTGTCGGGATCTGTACCCACGAAGCAGCCACCGCCGAGGTACAGGAGGGGGCAGACGCGGTCCACCCGGAGCACGCCCTGCGCGTCGAACACCTCGGTGCCGGCGTGGACGCGCTGCACCTCACCCACCATCAGGG
>JBAIWU010000613.1:0-8464 GCA_037917155.1 Candidatus Eiseniibacteriota bacterium | reverse complement strand
CCTCCCCGGCCGCGGTCGCGAGCAGCCCGCCCACCCCCGCGTCGGACACGGCGTTGGCGTTCCCGGACCGGGCGGCCGTGAGGGCCAGGGCGACGACCCGGACGCAGGCCCGGGCGGACTCGAGCGGGACCCGGCAGGCCCCGAGGTCGGCCTCCGCCATGGCGGACGCCCGGGCCGCGACCTCGGCGGGGGTCGCCTGCGGCAGGCGCCGGGCGCGGAGCACGGCGTCGAACGCCTCGCTGTCGCGCCGGCCCAGGGCGAGCAGGTCGCGCCGGAGCCCTTCGGCCTCGCGCTTGAGCTCGAGCATCGCGGGCTCGGCGGCGGCGTACTTCTTCCGCCCGATCGTGAGGTTGGCCACCATCGTGGCGAGGCACGCGGCGAGCGCCCCGGTGAAGGCGGCCACCGTGCCGCCGCCGGGGGTCGGGGTCGGGCCGGCAACCTGCTCGAAGAAGGTCGAGATCGGGACGGCCTCGGTGAGCGGCGGCTGCTTGAGCCGCAGCTCCAGCACCTGGTCGCGGCGGAAGCCCTCGAGCTGCAGCGCGTGCTCGGCCGCTCCCAGCAGCGCCGCCTCGGGCACGAGCCCCACGACCTCGCAGCCGGAGATCGCCGCGCCGTGCCGCGCGGCTTCGTCGCGCACGAGCGCCAGCACCCGGTGGATGGGCGTTGCCTCGACGTTGATGAGGTTCATGCTCACCTGCGCCCGGCGGCCGTTCTCGATCGAGAACCCCAGCGCGCGCACGTTGCGCAGCCCGCCGCTCTGCTCGCGGACCGCGGCTGCCACCGCCTTCGCCACGCGCACGTCGCCGGTGTTCAGGTTCGCGTTGAAGGCCACGAGGAAACGCCTTGCCCCGACTGCGGTTGCGCCTGCCGTCGGGTGGATGCGCAGCGGTCCGAAGTCGGGTGATCGCGCCGGGTCCTTCCCGATCGCCTCCCGCAGGCCCTCGAACTCCCCGCGGCGCACGTCCGCGAGGCTCGTGCGCGCCGGCGTGCTCGCCGCGGCTTCGTACAGGAAGACCGGTATGCCCAGCTCCTCGCCGATGCGGCGGCCGGCCACGCGCGCCATCTCGGCGCAGTCGTCGAGCGTGCAGCCCTCGACCGGCACGAACGGCACCACGTCGGCTGCGCCCATGCGCGGGTGCTGGCCGGAGTGCTGGTTCAGGTCGATCAGCTCCGAAGCGCGCTTGACCGCGCGCACCGCGGCCTCGATCACCGGCTCGGGCTCGCCGGCGAAGGTGAGCACCGAACGATTGTGGTCGGGGTCCATCTCGGCGTCGAGCAGGGTGACGCCGGAGACCGACGCGATGGCGCCGAGGATCTCGTCCACCACCTCGCGGCGGCGGCCTTCGGAGAAATTGGGGACGCATTCGACCAGGCGTGGCATGGGCAGGGCTCCGGACGGGAGGCGCGCAGGCCTCGGGTGACGCGATGGACGGCGAACTGTCGCATGCTAACCCGAATGCCGCGGGCGGCTCCAACGGGGCGGGCGGGTCGGCACCGGCGAGGCTGCGGCGGGCGTGGCACACGGCGACCGGTTCGCGTGCGGCCGGGCTCGACGCCGGCGGCGCTTCGGCGGGCATCTGCGGCGGCGGAATTCGTTCGTGGTACAAGACGAGCATGCCCCCGCGACCCGCCCCCGCGGTGGACTCTCGTGATGAACCGCTACTCGCGCACGCACCTCCCCGATCACACCCTGCTGCGCCAGATGGTCGCGAATGCCGCCCGCGAGCGCGGAATCACGGCCGAGGTGCTCGCGGACCTCGCCGAAGTGGACACCCGCAAGCTCTACCTTCCGGCCGCTCATCCCTCCCTGCTCGCGTGGCGCGTCGGGGAGCTGCACTACTCGGAAGACGCCGCTGCCAAGCGCATCCAGGCGGCACGAACGGCACGCGAACATCCCGCGATCTTCGACATGGTCGCGGACGGCCGACCGCACCTGAGCGCTGTCGTCCTGCTGGCTCCACATCTGACGCCCGCCAACGCAGCGGAGCTGCTCGCCTCCGCCACGAACCGGACCAAGGCCGAAATCGTGCAGTTGCTCGCCGAACGCTTTCCCCGGGCGGACCTGCTCACGCGGGTCGAACCCCTGGCTGGGGTCGAACAGGCCGTGCCACCGACTCGTGCGGACGGGGAACGACATGCCCCGGGGCATGCGGGCTTCAAGACATCGCAGCGCCTTGCGGCGCAGGCGTCCGATCCCGTGCCGCCCGCCCGGGTCGTGCCTCTGGCGCCGCAGCGTTTCGCGCTGCAGGGCACCATGTCGGGGCGGATGCACGACAAGCTGCGTCGCGCGCAGGAGTTGCTCGGGCACGCGGTGCCGTCGGGGGACGTCATGGTGGTGCTGGTGCGGGGCCTCGACGCGCTGATCGCCATGTTGGAGAAGCGGAAGTTCGCTGCGAGCCAGAAACCGGGGAAGGCGACGCATCGCAATGCCCATCCCCGCCGGATCCCGGCATCCGTGAGACGCGAGGTCGTCGCGCGTGACGCCGGCCGCTGCACGTTCGTCAGCGAGGAGGGCCGACGTTGCGAGGCACGCACGCGACTCGAATTCGATCACGTCACGCCGGTCGCGAGGGGCGGCGAGTCGTCCACGGCCAACCTGCGGCTGCGTTGCCGAGCCCCCAACCAGCATGCGGCCGAGCAGGCATTCGGGGCCGCATTCATGGCGCGCAAGCGTGACGAAGCCCGCCGTCGCGACGCCGGGCGCCGCGATGCCTTTCAGGAGCGCCATGCCGCGCACGAGCGTGAACGCGCCACCGCGGCGGCGGCAGGCACGCGCAGCGCCGACGTGATCCCCTGGCTCCGCCAACTGGGCTTCCGCGCCGACGAGGCGCGCCGCGCCGCGCAAGCCTGCGACGCGATCCCCGATGCGTCACTCGACGAGCGTGTGCGGCACGCCCTCAGGACCCTCGCGCCCGCGGGGGCGCGGCGATGCGAGGTCGGCCCGTCAGGCCCGGCGTGACCGGGCCGCACATCGGGCGAGACATCTCGTTCACCGCGGCGGTAGGACACCTGCCGGGCGCGCGAAGGAGACCCGCCTTACGGCCACACCCTCCGCTCGACCGCCGGCAGGGCGAGGTCGGCGCCGCGCATGAACACGGTGTCGGGACGCACGGCGGGCATCCAGTACGGCAGCTCCTCGAGCGTCTCGCACTCCCACATCACGGCGTCGCCCCATGCGCCGGGCGTCAGGTGGCCGACCTCGGCCTCGGCGCCCAGCGCCTTCGCGGCGTTCCACGTCACGGCCCGGAGGACCTCCTCCGCCGTGAAGCCGCACAGGCGCGCTGCCAGCGCGGCGCACTCCATGAGCGACTGCGCCGGGGCGGTGCCGGGATTGAAGTCGGTCGCGATCGCGAAGCGCGCGCCGCTCTCCCGCAGCATGCCGGCGTCGGGCAGCCGCTGGCGCAGCGTCAGTGCCGCGGCGGGCAGCAGCACGCCCACGACGCCCGCGTCGGCGAGCCGCTTCCAGTCCTCGGCGGTCGCGCTCTCGAGGTGGTCGGCGCTGCGCGCGCCCAGCTCCGCGGCCAGGGCCGCGCCGCCGAAGCGCGCCATCTGCTCGGCGTGGAGCTTGATCGGGAACCCCAGCTCGACGGCCCGGGCGAGGACGCTGCGGCATTCCTCGACCGTGAATGCGATGGGATCGCAGAAGACGTCGATCGCGCTCGCCATGCCGCGGCGGTGGATCTCGCCGAGGACGGTCGTGCGCACCTCCTCGACGTAGGCCTCGCGGCGGTCGGCGTACTCCTCGGGCAGCGCGTGCAGCAGCAGCGCCGTGCGGTGGACGCGCACGGGAACGCGGATCGCGGCGCCGCCCATCAGCTCGAGCAGCCGGATCTCGCGGCGCGCCGTGAGCCCGTACCCGCTCTTCACCTCGACCGTGGTGCAGCCGTTCGCGCGCCAGCGCTCGAGCCGGTTGGCGAGCGTCTTCTCGAGGATCTCGTCCTTGATGCCGCCCGTGGCCGCGACCGTCGAGCGGATGCCGCCGCCCGCGGCCGCGATCTCGGCGTACGGCCGGCCGGCGAGCTTCTGCTGGAACTCGCCCGCGCGGTGGCCGCCGAAGATCATGTGCGTGTGGCAGTCGACGAGCCCGGGCGTGACGAGCTTGCCGGCGGCGTTGAGCGGACGCGCGTCGGCGTGCCGGCGCGAGAGCTCGACCGCGGGCCCCACCTCGAGCACGCGGCCGTCGCGGAACACGATCGCGCCCTTGGGGTAGCGCAGGATCTCGCGCCCCTCGGCGTCGGGCGTCACGACCTCGGACGTGTTGTGCAGGATCAGGTAGGCGCTGCGTCCCGCGACGGGCTTGCCGGACGGATCGCTCGCGGACCAGGAACTCACGCGCTACTCCGTCACGCCCGGCAGGCGCATGCCCGTGCGGCGCGCGTGCTCGATCGCCTCGGGGTAGCCGGCATCGGCGTGGCGCATGACGCCGGTGCCGGGGTCGTTCGTGAGCACGCGCCGCAGCCGCTCGTCGGCCTCGGCGCTGCCGTCGCACACGATCACCATCCCGGCGTGGATCGAGTTGCCGATGCCGACGCCGCCGCCGTGGTGGAGGCTCACCCACGAGGCGCCGCTCGCGGTGTTGAGCAGCGCGTTGAGGAGCGGCCAGTCGGCGATCGCGTCGCTGCCATCGCGCATGCCCTCGGTCTCGCGCCACGGCGACGCGACCGAGCCGGCGTCGAGGTGGTCGCGCCCGATGACGATGGGCGCCTTGAGCCGCCCCTCGCGCACCATGCGGTTGAAGCGCAGGCCCAGCCGGTGGCGCTCCCCGTATCCGAGCCAGCAGATGCGCGCGGGCAGGCCCTGGAAGCGCACGTGCCGCTGCGCGAGCGGGATCCAGCGGTGGAGCCGCGCGTCGTCCGGGAATTCCTCGAGCGCGGCCGCGTCGGTGGCGCGGATGTCCTCCGGATCGCCCGAGAGCGCCGCCCAGCGGAACGGCCCCTTGCCGACGCAGAAGAGCGGCCGGATGTACTCGGGGACGAAGCCGGGGTACGAGAACGCCTCCGCCTCCGGCAGCCCGCCGCGCGCCGCCTCGCCGCGCAGGTTGTTGCCGTAGTCGAAGAGCACGGTCCCCTTCGCCTTCATGCCGAGCAGCGCGCGCACGTGCGTCGCCATCGACTCGCGCGCGCGGCGGACGACCTCGTCCGGACGGCTGCGGCGCGCCTCGGCCAGCTCGGCGAGCGCGAGCCCCAGCGGCACGTAGCCGTTGAGCGGATCGTGCGCGGACGTCTGGTCCGTGGCCGCATCGGGCACCACGCCCATCGCGAGCAGGCGCGGCGCGACCTCGGCCGCGTTCCCGACGAGCCCGACGCTGAGCGGCCGCTTCGCGGCCACGGCCTCCCGGCACCACGCGAGCGCCTCGTCGAGGTCCGGGGTCACGCGGTCGCAGTAACCCGTCTCGACGCGCCGGCGCGCCCTCGCCTCGTCGACCTCGACCGCGAGGCACACGCCGCCGTTCATCGTGACCGCGAGCGGCTGCGCGCCGCCCATGCCGCCGAGCCCGGCCGTGAGCACGAGCCGCCCGGCGAGCGAGCCGCCGAAGTGGCGCGCGGCGCACTCGCCGAACGTCTCGAACGTGCCCTGCACGATGCCCTGCGAGCCGATGTAGATCCACGAGCCCGCGGTCATCTGCCCGTACATGATGAGGCCCTTCTTCTCCAGCTCCCAGAAGTGGTCCCAGGTCCCCCAGCGCGGCACGAGGTTCGAGTTCGCGATCAGCACGCGCGGCGCGCCCGGGTGCGTCCGGAAGATCCCCACCGGCTTGCCCGACTGCACGAGCAGCGTCTCGTCGGACTCGAGCGAGCGCAGCGACGCGACGATGCGGTCGAAGGCCTCCCAGCTCCGCGCGGCGCGGCCGGTGCCGCCGTACACGACGAGCTCGTCCGGCCGCTCGGCCACGTCGGGATCCAGGTTGTTCATGAGCATGCGCAGCGCGGCTTCCTGCGCCCAGCCCTTGCACGAGAGCTGCGGGCCCCGGGGGGCGCGCACGGTGCGCGGCCCGCTCGCGGTGGCGGTTCCGGTTCCGTTCATGTCGACAGCACCTCCTCGGCGAGGCGCACGGGGGCGCCCGAGAGCACCCACTTCGCGATCTCCTCGCACGGTCCCGTCAGCGGCCGGTCCGACTCCGGCGCGGGCACGATGCGGCGGATAGCGCCGTAGAGCCGTTCGCAACCCTCGCCCGCCTCGAGCGGGCGCTTGAACTCGAGCGCCCGGCAGCCGCACAGCAGCTCCATCGCCACGACGCGCGCGGCGTTCTCGACGACCTGGCGCGCGTGCCGTCCCGCGATGGGCGCCATGCTGACGTGGTCCTCGAGGCCCGCGCCGGTCGGGATGGAATCCACGCTCGCCGGGTGCGCGAGGACCTTGTTCTCGGACACCAGCGCCGCGCCCACGTACTGGGCCAGCATGTAGCCCGACTCGAGGCCGGGGTTGCCGGCGAGCACCGCCGGCAGCTCCGAGACGCGCGCGTCGAGCAGCCGGTCGATGCGGCGCTCCGAGATCGACGCGATCTCGGCGACCGCGAGCTTGAGGTAATCGGCCGCGAGCGCGACCGGCTGCGCGTGGAACAGCCCCGCGGAGACGGTCTCGCCGCCCTCGGCGAACACGAGCGGGTTGTCGTTGACCGAGTTGAGCTCGACCTCGAGCTGGCGCTCGACGTGCACGACCGCGTCCCACGTGGCGCCGAGCACGCCCGGCGCGCAGCGCAGGCTGTAGGCGTCCTGCACCCGGCCGCAGTTCGCGTGCGAGGCCACGATCGCGCTGCCCTCGGAGTACGCGCGCAGCCGACGCGCGGCCTCGAGCGCGCCCGGGTACGGGCGCAGCGCCATCACGTCCTCGCGCGCGGGCTGGAAGCTGCCCATGAGCACCTCGGTCGAGAGCGCGGCGGCCGCCACGGCCGCCTCCCACACCGACTCCGCGTCGGCGCAGGCCAGCGCCGCCAGCGCGGTCGAGAGCTGCGTGCCGTTGATGAGCGCGAGCCCCTCCTTGGCGGCGAGCGCGAGCGGCTGCAGCCCGGCGCCGCGCAGGGCCAGCCCGGCCGGCATGCGCTGCTGGTCCAGCCAGGCCTCGCCCTCGCCCACCACAACGGCGGCGAGGTGCGCCAGCGGCGCCAGGTCGCCGCTCGCGCCCACGGAGCCCTGCAGCGGCACGACCGGCGTGACGCGGCGGTCGAGCATCGCGACGAGCATCTCGACGACCTCGGGGCGCACGCCGGAGTGGCCGTGCGCCAGCGAGGCGGCGCGCAGCAGCAGCATCGCGCGGACGACGTCTCGGCTCGCGGCCGGCCCGACGCCGGCGCAGTGCGAGCGCACCAGGTTGAGCTGGAGCTGCTGCGTGTCCTCCGGCGGGATGCGCTTGTCCTTGAGCTCGCCGAAGCCGGTCGTGATGCCGTACACGACGCGCCCCTCGGCGACGGCGCGATCCACGACCGCGCGGCTCGCCAGCATCCGCCGGCGCGCCTCGGCGCCCAGCTCGATGCGCGCCGTCCCGCGCGCGACCTCCACCACGTCGTCGAGGGTGAGTCTCGTCTCGCCCAGCCGGATCACGCGCCCTCCCGCGCTGCGTCGCCACCACGTTCCAGGAAGCGCGCGGCCGCCTCCGCCAGCCCGCGCGCGTCACGCCAGAGCTCAGGCTTCACGGGCAGGGCCGCCAGGAATGGCGCGCGGTACGAGGCCGTCGCGAGCCGGGGGTCGCAGACCACCAGCACGCCGCGGTCGTCCGATCGCCGGATGAGCCGGCCCACGCCCTGCCGGAAGCGCACCACCGCTTCGGGCAACGCGTCGGCGCGGAACGCATCCAGCCCGCGCTCGCGCAACCGCTCCGCCCGCGCCTCGACGAGCGGGTCGTCGGGGACCGAGAACGGGAGCTTCGCGACCACGAGCAGTTCGAGCGTCTCGCCCGGGAAGTCCACACCTTCCCACAGGCTCGCGACTCCGAGCAAGACGGCCCCCCGGGTCGCGCGGAAGCGCTCGACGAGCAGGCCCGCGGGGCCGTCGACGTCCTGCGCGAGCAGCAGCCGTTCGGCGGGCAGCAGGCCCGCGAGCCGCGCCCGCGCCCGCCGCAGCCGCTCGTGCGCGGTGAAGAGCACGAGCGCGTTGCGCGCGCCCGCGGCCGACAGCGCCGCGACGACGTCGGCCACCGCCGCGGCCTCGTCGGCGCCGCCGTCGTAGACGTGCACGCGCATCTGCTCGTGCAGCGGGAACGGCGAGGGATAGCTCGCGGTCTCGCACGCGAGCGCCCCGTCCTGCGCCAGGCCGAGCCGCTCGGCCGACCACGCGAAGTCGCCGTCGCTCGAGAGCGTCGCGGACGTGAGCACGGCGGCGCGCGCGCGAGAGAGCAGCGCCGTGCGCGCGTACGCGCCCACCGAGACCGGCGCGCCGCGCAGCTCGGCCGCGCGCGCCCCGGGGGACTGCGCGCGCCAGTAGACCCAGTCCGGGTCGTGCGCGTCGCAGAGGTCCGAGAGGTCGGCGCC
>JBAIWU010000612.1:0-2650 GCA_037917155.1 Candidatus Eiseniibacteriota bacterium | reverse complement strand
CGCTCGAGCCATTCGAACGCCGCGTCGGCTTCGCCGCGGGCGCCGTGCGCCTCGGCGATCTGGTAGGCGCCACCCTCGGCGTACGTCTCCTCCAGCGCCCGCAGCGCCGCGTCCGAATCGCCGCTGGCGCCCAGCGCATGATGGACGATGGCCTGCGCCCAGAGCCGGTACGCCTCGTGCGGCTCGCGCGCCGACTCCGCGAGCGCCTGCTCGTGCCGCCCCATCGCCAGCAGCGTCAGGGACAGGTACGCGCGCGTCGCGACCCGCTGCGGGGCCAGCTCCAGCGCCTCGCGGTACGCGGCGCTGGCATCGGCGTGGCGGTCCGCCGCGTGGAGCGCCAGGCCGAGGTTGTTGTAGGCGTACGGGCTCAGCGGATCCTGCTCCACCGCGCGGCCGTACAGCGCGATCGCTTCGTCGAGCCGGCCGCGGACCGCCGCCAGCACACCCACGCGCCGGAGCACGAGGCTGCTGCCGGGCGCCAGCTCCAGCGCGCGCGCGTACGAGGACTCCGCGCCGCGCCAGTTCCAGTCGTGGAACATGCGGATCCAGCCGAGCATGGCGTGGCCCTCGGCGAGGTCGGGCTCGAGCGCCAGCGCCCGTTCCGCGGCCGCGCGGGCGCGCTCGTAGCCCTCCCCGATGGGCACCCAGCTCAGGTCCGCCTCCCGCGAGTAGGCGCGGCTCAGCATCTCCCACGCGAGCGCGAATCCCGGCTCGCGCGCGAGCGCCTCCTTCAAGTAGTCGATCGCCTTCGTGGCGGCCTCGCGGGTCGCGTGGTCGTAGAGGTGCTGCGCCAGCAGGTAGAGCCGGTGCGCCTCGGGGTCCGTCCCCCGGCCCTTCGCCGCCCGCGAGACTTCCGCGCGCACCTCCCCGCTGGCGTCCGTGTCGACCGCCTCGCCGAGCAGCGTCGCGCGCAGCTCCTTCACGACGGACTGCGCGATGTCGTCCTGGACGGCGAAGATGTCGTCCACCGTGCGGTCGTAGGTCCCGGACCACAGCGGATAGCCGTCCGCCACCTGGACGAGCTGCACCGCGATCCGCACGCGGTTGCCGGCCGTGCGCACGCTGCCCTCGAGCACGGTCGCGACGCGGAGCAGGCTCCCGACCTCGGCGATGGTGGCGTCCTTGCCCTTGAAGTGGAACGCCGACGTGCGCGCCGCGACGCGCAGGCCGCGGATCTTCGCGAGCACGTTGATCAGCTCGTCGGCGAGCCCGTCGGAGAAGTACTCGTCGTCCGCGCTGGCGCTGAGGTTCGCGAACGGCAACACCGCGATCGACGCGACCCCTGCCGACGGCCGCGCCGCGACCGGGCCGGCGCCGCCGCGGTCGAGCGACTGCCGCAGCGCGCGCAGCTCCGCGGCCACCTCGAGTGCGGCCTGGAAGCGCTCGTGCGGATCCTTGCGGAGGCAGCGCTCGACGATTCGCTCGAGCTCGGGCGGTGCGTCCGGTCGCACGGCCCGGAGCGGCGCCGGTGCGTCGCGCAGGATGGACGAGGTGACGTCGGCCGGGGTCGGCCCCGTGAACGGTCGCTCTCCGGACGCCAGCTCGTAGAGCACCACGCCGAGCGCGAAGAGGTCGGTCCACGCGTTCACGGGCTCGCCGCGGATCTGCTCGGGCGCCATGTAGGGCACGGTGCCCACCATGCGGCCCGCGTGCGAGAGCGGCTGCGTCGTGGCCTGCGACAGGCCACGGCTCGTGTCCGGCTGCGCGAGCTTCGCCAGCCCGAAGTCGAGCACCTTCACCCGCCCGTCGCGGGTCAGCATCACGTTCGCGGGCTTGAGGTCCCGGTGGACCACACCGCGCTCGTGGGTCGCGGTGAGCGCGTCGGCCAGTGCCGTCCCGATCTCGACGACGCGCGCCAGCGGCATGCCGCCGGTGACGACGTGCCGGTCGAGGCTCGCGCCCTCGACCAGCTCCATCGTGACGAAGTGCACGCCCGCCGCGTGCTCCAGCGAGTGGAGTACGACGATGTTGGGATGGTTGAGTCCCGCGACCGTCCGCGCCTCGAGCTCGAATCGCGCGACGCGATCGGCGTCCGAGGCCATGGCGGCCGGCAGCACCTTGAGCGCGACGTCACGCCCCAACCGGTCGTCGCGCGCCCGGTAGACCTCTCCCATCCCGCCCGCACCGAGTGCGGCCACGATCTCGTAAGCGCCCACGCGGGCGCCGGGGGCGAGCAGCATGGGCGCATTCTACCGGAAAGACGATCTGGAGATCGCGCCTCATCCGGACTCGTCGCGCGGTTTCCGGCGCCGCGCGTGGCGCGCTCGCCTCCCGCCTACCTCCCCGCCTTCAGCGCCTGGCGCACGGCGCGCTTGACGGCGGTGCGCACCTCGGGCGTGAGCGGGCGCTCGCCGTAGGCGCGGCAGGCGCCGAGGACGTCGCGCAGCGTGTGGCAGGCCTCGCCGCACGAGGGGCAGGCGCGCACGTGCTCCTCCATGCGCTTGCACACGGCGGCGCTCAGCTCGCCCTCGATCGCCTTGCTCAGCATGTGCGCGGTGTCAGGGCAGCTCGCGGCGGGGGGCGGCGCGCCGCCGCCCACGTAGGGCGCGAGCTGGGCGCGCAACGCGAGCCGCGCGCGGTGCAGGCGCGACTTCACGGCGCGCTCGCCCAGGCCGAGCGTGGCGCCCACCTCGGAGGCCGGCAGGCCCTC
>JBAIWU010000611.1:0-3127 GCA_037917155.1 Candidatus Eiseniibacteriota bacterium | reverse complement strand
TGCCTCCACGCTGAATCGAGCATTTTCGCGACGGGCCGCGGCGCGGTCAAGCGCCGGGTCGCCGCCGCGCAACCGGGCCTGCTTCGGGCGCGGGCGGCATGCTATCGTCCCAGGCTCATGCGGCGCGTCTACCTCGAAACCTACGGCTGCCAGATGAACGTGGCCGACAGCGAGCTGATGGCCGGCGTGCTCGAGCGCGCCGGGCTGGTGCTCGTCGACCGCCCCGAGGACGCCGACGCGATCGTGCTCAACACGTGCGCGATCCGCGAGCACGCGGAGCAGCGCGTGCTCGGCCGGCTCGGCGACTTCGCGCGGCTCAAGCAGCGCCGGCCCGGGCTCGTCGTCGGCGTCGCCGGCTGCATGGCGCAGCACCTGCGCCGCCGGCTGCTCGACCAGAAGCGCGTGCTCGACCTCGTCGTGGGGCCCGACGGCTACCGCGCCCTGCCCGAGCTGCTGCGCCGCGCCGCGGGGGGGCCGGTCGCCGAGGTGCGGCTCGACCGCGACGAGACGTACGGCGACCTCGAGCCGAAGCGCGAAGCGGGCGTGCGCGCGTGGGTCACGGTGCAGCGCGGCTGCGACAAGTTCTGCACCTACTGCGTCGTGCCCTACACGCGCGGGCGCGAGCGCAGCCTGCCGCTCGCGGACCTCGTGCGCCAGGTCGAGTCGGCGGGCGCGGCCGGGCACCGCGAGGTCGTGCTGCTGGGCCAGACCGTGAACTCGTGGCGCCACGGCGAGCACGACTTCGCCGACCTGCTGCGCGCGACCGCCGCGGTGGACGGGATCGAGCGCGTGCGCTTCACCTCGCCGCATCCCTCGGACATGAGCGAGCGCGTGGTCGAGGCCATGGCGACGTGCGGGAAGGTCATGCCGCACGTGCACCTGCCGCTCCAGTCGGGCTCGGACCGCGTCCTCGAGGCGATGGGCCGCACGTACACGCGGGCCGGCTTCCTGGAGGTCGTGCGCCGCCTGCGCGATTCGATCCCGGGCGTGGCCCTGAGCACGGACATCATCGTCGGCTTCCCCGGCGAGACCGCGGAGGACTACGCGCGCACGCTCGAGACCTGCGGGGAGGTGCGGTTCGACAGCGCGTTCCTGTTCAAGTACTCGGCGCGGCCTGACACGAAGGCGCACCGGCTGCCCGAAACGGTCGACGAGGAGGAGAAGGGCCGCCGCCTGACCGCGCTCATCGACCAGCAGCTCGCGATCTCGGGCGAGATCCACGACGCGCTGCTCGGGCGCGAGCTCGAGGTGCTCGTCGAGGGTCGCGCCCGCCGCGACGGCGGCCAGCTCCACGGCAAGAGCCGCGACTTCAAGACCGTCGTCTTCGCCGACGACGGGACGCCGGCGGGCGAGCTGCGCCGCGTGCGCGTCGTCGGCTCGACGCCGGTGACGCTGGTGGCCGAGTCGCTCGCGGCCCCGCGCCACGAGCCGCTCGTCACGCTCGGCTGACCCCCCCTTCCGCGCGCTCCCACGCGAGCAGGCCCGCGCCCACGACGCCCGCGCGGTTGCCCAGCGCCGCGGGCACCACGCGCAGGCCGCGCAGGTGCGACGGCTGCACGTAGCGCGCGAGGCGCTCGCGCAGCGGCGCGAGCAGCCCGTCGCCCGCCTGCGCGATCCCGCCCCCGACCACGACGACCTCCGGGTTCACGGTCTGCACGGCGCACGCGACCTGCCCCGCGAGCGCGTCCGCCATCTCCGCGAGCAGCGCCCCCGCGCGCGGATCGCCGCCCGCCGCCGCGGCGAAGACGTCGATCGCGCCGCCGGCGAGCAGGCCCGCGGCGCGTGCCCGCGCGACGAGCCCCTCGCCCCCCGAGAGCGGCGCGGCGCAGCCCTCGACGCCGCAGGCGCAGGCCGGTCCTGGGCTGCGCTGGCCCATGTGCCCGATCTCGCCCGCGCCGCCCCAGGCGCCGCGCAGCACGCGGCCCTCGACCACGATGCCGCAGCCGATGCCTGTGCCCACGGTGACGACGACCGCGACGCGCGCCCCGCGCGCCGCGCCGGCGCGGTACTCGCCCCACGCCGCGCAGTTCGCGTCGTTGTCCGCCGCGACCGGCAGGGCGAGCGCGCGCTCCAGCTCGGCGCGCACGGGGAAGTCGCGCGGCAGCGCCAGGTGCGGCGTCTCGTCGACGAGCGCGCCGGTGCCGGGGTCAATGACGCCGGGCACGCCGACCCCCACCGCGCGCGCGCCCGCGCGCCAGCGACGCGCCTCGCCGACGAGCGTGTCCATGAGCGCGTCGGCGCCCTCGCCGGCGCGCGAGGGCACGCGTGCGAACTCCAGCACCTCGCCGGCGTGGGAGATGCACGCGGCCTTGAGATCGGTGCCGCCCAGGTCGAGCGCGATGGCGTGCGGCGGGATCGACATGCGGCGGACGCTAGCACACGCGCGCGCCGCGGGCCGGGCGCTGGACGCGACCGCGGCCCGGTGCCAGAGTGCCGTCATGCGTCGCACGCTCGCCCTGCTCCCGGCCGTGGCCGTCGCGCTCGTCCTCGACGCCCCCCCGCGCGCGACCGTCGCGTGGCCCGCGCCGCGGCCGGGCCTGGCGGCGCCCGCGCGCGTCGTGACCGACCGCTGGGGCATCCCCCACCTGCGGGCGGCGAGCGCGTCCGACCTCTACTGGCTCTGGGGCTGGGTCACGGCGCGCGACCGGCTGTGGCAGATCGTCCAGCAGCGCGCGGCCGCGCAGGGCCGGCTCCACCACTGGTTCGGCAACGACGTGCTGATGGCCGACGGCGGCGCGCAGCTGTTCGATCTGCGCGGGCGCGCCGACGTGATCTGGGCGCGCGACCGGCGTGATCCCGCGCTCCGGCTGGCGCTCGAGCGCTACGCGGACGGCATCAACGCGTGGCTCGCCGACTGCCGCGCGGGCCGCCGGACGTGGCCGCCCGAGCTGGAGGCCGTGCACGAGCGGCCCGAGGACTGGCGGCCCGAGGACAGCGTCGCGCTGCTGCTGGGCCTCGGCGTGACGCTCGACCTCGACCTGCCCGAGCTCGCCGAGGACCGCCAGCTGCGCGAGCACGGCGCCGCGTGGTTCGCGCGCCGCCACCGCTTCGAGGACCGGCTCGAGTTCGACACGATCCCCGACCGTGCCGCCACGCCGGCGCCACGCGCGGCCGCGCACGCTCCGTC
>JBAIWU010000610.1:0-3482 GCA_037917155.1 Candidatus Eiseniibacteriota bacterium | reverse complement strand
CGCGCGCTGAGACGCGGCGCCGCGGCCCGCGCGGAGCGGACCGCGGCGCGCGCGGCGGGTCGCGATCAGGCCGGGCTGCCGCAGTGGCGGCACTTGCGCGCCGCGGCGGGGATGCTCTCGAGGCACTCCGCGCACTGCTTCGTCGGCGGCGCCGGCGGTGCCGGCGCGGGCTTGAGCAGCGCCTTCGTGATCACGTAGACGACGAACGCGATGATGATGAAGTCGATGACCGTACCCGCGAACGGGCCGATGCCCAGGGCCTTGTCGATGCTGCCGTCGGCCTTGTGCCGGAGCGCGATCTTCGCCTCGCGCCAGTCGCCGGCGGGCATGCCCAGGCTGATGAGGGGCATGAGGATGTCGGAGACGAGCGAGGTGACCACCTTGCCCACGGCGCCGCCGATGATGACGGCGACCGCGAGCGCGAGCGCGTTGGTCTGCTTCAGGAAATCGATGAAGCCCTTCATGCACGGCCTCCTTGGTCCGGTGTGGATGAGGCGGCAGCGGTCCTAGAACGTCGTCTGGGCGTGCAGGAATCCCTTGTCGTGGTGGAACGTCACCTGGTACGGCTCCGAGTCCAGCTCGATGCCCTCGACCGCCTGCACGCGCACGCGCCCGATCAGCGCCTGGAACCCGAAGTAGGCGCGCGATTCCTTGCGGGTGCCGTAGCTGAAGCCGGGCGGGTTGCCGCTCCAACCGACGCTGACGCGATCGTAGAGCAGCCCCAGCAGCCCCTGCCACCTCTCGCTCCGGTCCCAGACCAGGCCGGCGTGGCCGATGCGGTCGAGCGCCCCGAACGAGGCCGCATCCACGGGCGGGCGCCAGTCCTCGGCGCGGCGCATGTAGATGTAGCGCCCCTCGGCGCGCCAGCGCGGGCCCAGCCGCCGGCGCACCGCGACCTCGCCGGACCAGCGCTCGCGGTCCACGCGCCCGTCGCCGGCCTGGACGAGGTTGGCCTGCGTCGAGCGCGCCGACACGAGCTCGGCCCGCGCGATCCCGGTCCACGCGCCGACGGTGCGCTCGGCGAGCGCGAGCAGCTGTCCGCCGCGCAGCGTGCGCGTGCCGGCCACGAGCGAATCGGGATCGATGATCTCCTGCCGCATCGGCGTGAGCCACGTGGCCGACAGCTCGAGGCGGTGCCGCGGGCCGCGCGAGACCACGTCGAGGGAGGGCTCGAAGGGGTGCACGTGGTAGGGCTGGCGGCGCACCTCGCCGACCTGCGACTGGCGGAACGTCCACAGCTCGTTGAACGCGTCCTCGGCCGACAGCGTCGCGCGCACCTGCAGCGGCGCGCGCCCGTCGCCGAGCTGCCAGAGCGCCGCGAAGTCGTGCTGGCTCTTCTCGTACGCCGGCCGGAACCGGCCCCCGAACGCGCCCCAGCGCGTCCGGCGCAGGACGTCGAACTGCACCCACTGGTACGAGCCGCCGGGATCGGTGTGCTGCAGGAATTCGGTGTCGAGCCACGTGTGGTCGCCCATCGGCGCGCGCGCCTTGAACGTGTTGTCCTGGTACCACACGCCGGCCGTCATGCAGCCCTGGTCCGAGCGCACCCCTCCCGTCGCGCCCTCCCAGTCCGCGCGCCAGTCGTCGAGAGGTCGCGCGAGGAAGTAGTCGATCGCGTTCTCGTCGTCGTCCTCGGGGGCGAACACGTCGAAGCCCTGGAACTGCTCGAGGCTCGCGCGCGCCGGGCGCGCGGCCGCGAACGTCGCGAGCAGCAGCGCCGCCGCGACGAGGGCGCGCCTCACGCGCCCGCGCCCTCCGCGGCCGCGACGCGCTCGACGAAGGCGCGGGCGCGGCGCTCGATCTCCTCGAACCGGCCGGCGGCCGCGAGCGCGGGATCGGCGAGCGAGCCGCCGAGGCCGACGCCGACGCAGCCCGCGGCGAGGAACGGCAGCACGTTCTCCAGCGTCGTGCCGCCCGCGGCGAGCATCGGGATGCGCGGCAGCGGGTCGCGGATGATGCGGATGTAGTCCGGACCGCCCGCGACGCCCACCGGGTAGACCTTCACGACGTGCGCGCCCGCGTCGCGCGCGGCGACGATCTCGGAGGTCGTGTAGGCGCCCGGGCAGTAGAGCACGTCGTGGGCGCGGGCGACCGCCGCCACGGCGGCGCCCAGGTTCGGCGCGATCAGGAAGCGGGCGCCCGCGTCGAGCGCGGCGTGTGCCTCGGCCTCGGTGAGCACGGTGCCGGCGCCGATGATGGCGTCCTCGTTCGCGAGCCGGCGCATCACCGACGGCGCGTCGGGCACCGAGTACGTGACCTCGACCAGCCGGATGCCGCCGCGGATCACCGCGCGCGCGGCACCGTAGGCCTGCTCGGGCGTCGCGGCGCGGATGACCGAGACGAGCCGGTGCCGGCGCAGGGCCGCGAACACGCTCTCGACGGTGGTGGACATGGCCCGTCGACTCTACGCGCGGCCGCACGGCCGGGCAACGGCGGAGCGCGGCCGGCTCGCCGGCTCCGGCGCCGGGAGTAAGATGCCGCCATGGCCAGCCGACCTGGAGGTTCCCCGCTCGCCCGCGTGCTGCTGGTGGCGCTGGGCGCGTTCGTCGCCCTGGTCGCGATCGCGTGGATCGCGCTCGCGATCCTGTTCCCGCCGCCCAGGGTCCGCGCGCTCGTCGAGGCGCAGCTCCACCACGCGCTCGCGCGCGACGTGCGGTTCGAGAAGGCCTCGCTGGGCCTGTGGCCGCCCGTGCGGCTCAAGGTCAGCCGCTTCGAGCTGGCCGAGCCGGGCGGCTTCGGCCAGGGCTCCGCGGTCGCGCTCGACGCGCTCGACCTCGACCTCGACGTGGCCGCGCTGCTCGGGCGCACGCTGCGCGTGCGGCGGCTGGTGCTGGAGAAACCGGCGCTCCACCTCGTGCTGCGCCCGGACGGGACCACCAACCTGGACAGCCTGGGCGCCCCGCAGAAGCCGGGCGCGCCGCCGCCGTCCATGGACGTGGACGTGCGGACGTTCGAGGTGCGCGGCGGCCGCGTGCTGCTGGACGACCTGCGCGGGGGCCGCCGCGTGAGCTTCGCGATCGCGACCACGACGAGCCTCTCGTCCGAGCAGGGCGGCAGGCGCGTTGCGACCCGGGGCGCGACCGACGTGAGCGACCTCGCGTTCGGCCCGCTCACCGCGACCCGGCTCGCGGACCTGGACCAGGGCCTCGCCAGGCTCGTCTTCCACGTGGAGCACGCCGGCAAGTTCGACGCGCCCTCCAAGCGGCTCGCGCTCGAGACGCTGGCGCTCCGGCTCGGGCACGCGCGGCTCGGCGTCTCCGGGCTGGTCGAGGACCCGGGCCCGCACGCGCGCTTCGACCTGCGCGCGCGCGGCGACGGCGTGGACCTCGGCGACGTGCTCGCGTGGATCGCGGTCGCGGACGCGCCCGCGGTCAAGGGGATCGGCGGCAGCGGCCGGCTCGCGTTCGACCTCGCGATCCGCGGCGCCGCGCCCTCGCCGGGGGCGCCGGCGGCGGTGCCCTCGCTCGCGGGCTGGCTGCGCG
>JBAIWU010000609.1:0-7293 GCA_037917155.1 Candidatus Eiseniibacteriota bacterium | reverse complement strand
CGCGGCGCCGAGCTCGCGGTACAGCGCCGCGAACTGCCGGGCGAGCCGGTCGAGGCCCAGCGACTGCTCCGCCCAGGCCGAGCACGCGCGCGACATGGCCCGCAGCCGCTCGGGCGAGGCCGCGAGCGTGCGCACGGCCGCGGCGATCGCGGCAGGGTCACGCGGCGGCACGAGCACGCCGTGCTCGCCGTCGACGACCACGTCGGGGATGCCGCCGACGCGCGTGGCGATCACGGGCGTGCCGGCGGCGAGACTCTCGAGCACCGCGTACGGCAGCCCCTCGGACTCGCTCGGCAGCAGGAACAGGTCGAGCCCGCGCAGGAACGCGGCCGTGGCCTCGCCCGCGAGCGCGCCGCGCAGCCGGACCGCGCCGGCGAGGCCGCGGCGCTCGATTTCGGCCGCGAGCCGCGGGGCCGCGTCACCCGAGCCGGCGATGTCGAGCTCGAGCGACCCGAACCCCGGCTCGCGCCGCAGCGCCTCGACGGCCGCGATCGCCTCGAACAGCCCCTTGCCGTCGACGAGCCGGCCGAGGTAGCCCACCCGCAGCCCGCGGCCCGAGTGCTCGCGCGCGCCGTCGCCGCGGTAGCGCGCGACGTCGATCGCGTTCGGCACGACCGCGAGCCGACGCACGGTCCCGAGCGCCGAGAACGCGCGCTCCTCGGAGCGCGCGAGCACGACGACCGTGTCGGGCCAGCCGAGCACGGCCCGCACGATCCGGCGCATGGTCGCTCCCGCGGCGAGGCGCTCGAGCGAGCCGCCGTGCACCTGGTACAGCACCCGCGGGCCGAGCACGCGCACCACGAGCAGGTGGACCACCTCGCGCCAGAAGCCGCGCGGGTCCATCGCCGTGTTCAGGTGCACGACGGCCGGGCGCGTCCGCAGGATGCGCACGGCCAGCGCGAACGGGCTCGTGAGCAGCCGCCAGAGGGCCGCGGCCGCCGGCTCGTCGCGCGCGGGACTCTCGCGGCCGCGGCTGCCGGTCTCGAACAGCTCGAGCCGGAACTCGCTCGCGAGGGGCGACGCCCACAGGTTGCGCACGTGCGCGGGGCCGCCGCCCACCGCCTTCGGCGAGGGGCCGCACACGAGGATGGTGGATCGCGCCATGACGGCATTCTGCCGGATTCGCCCGACGCGGGCGAGCCGGGCCGCCCGCGTCGCCGCCCGCGTCGAGCCCTCCTGCGCGGTCAACCCGGCGCGGCGGAGGGCCGATAACCCGTGCAGCCCGCGCACCGCGCGGGAAGGTCCCGTTCAAGGAGGAGGCATGCGAGCGGCCACGGCAGCCGGCGCGTGCGCGGCGGTCGCGACCATGCTCGTCGCGGGGCCGGCGCGCTCCGAGGTCTCCCCGCCGGCGAAGGCCATCGTCGTCCGCTGGATCGAGGCGAGCGGCGGCCGCGCGGCGTTCCTCGCCGACACGGTGCTGCACGTGAAGGGCCGGCAGGTGATGGGCGGCACGCAGGGCAGGTTCGAGTACTGGAGTGCCGGCCCCGACCGGCTGCTCGAGATGGAGAACGTCGGCACCCTGCGCTACCGCGAGGGCTTCGACGGCTCCGCCGGGTGGCGCACCGACCTCACCTCGCACAAGGTCTCACCGCTCGAGGGCAAGGACCTCGAGGCGATCCGAGGCGATGCGTGGTTCCTCAGCGAGCAGTGGGCGCGGGACGACCAGGGTGGCGGCAAGGTGGCGCTCGGCATGCGCGCGTACTCGGCCGGCCGCAGCCTGGTCGGTCTCGACGTGACGCCGCCCGTGGGCCCGCCCAAGACGCTCTGGTTCGACGAGGGGACCGGCCTGCTCGCGCGCATCACGCACCGGCGCGACCAGTACCGCTGGGACGAGCGCCTCGCGGGCTGGAAGACGCTCGCCGGCCGCAAACGCTGGACGGTGTCGACCTCGGGCGACTCGGCGCTGTTCCCCGCCGGCTACGTGCGCCTGGGCGTCGACTCGGTCCGCGCCGAGCGCCCGCGCGATCCCGCGGCGTTCTCGCCGCCCGCCTCCACCGTGCGGCCCGTGACGTGGCTCCGCACGGGCGGCGTGGCGCGGCTGCCGTTCGCGTACCGGCGCGGCCACGTCTGGGTGCGCGCGTCGATCGACGGCGGCCCGCCCGCGGACTACATCCTCGACACCGGCTGCACGATGTCGGCGATCGACCGTGAACAGGCGCGCCAGGCCGGGTTGGCGATCGAGGGCTCGCTCATGACCGAGGGCATCGGCGGCACCGGCACGGGCGGATGGGCGCAGGTGAAGCGCATGCGCATCGCGGGGCCCGACGGCGACGGCGTCGACGTGCCCGACCTCAAGGTGGGCGTGCTCGCGATCAACAACGACATGGCCGTCTTCGACTGGGACGACACGGCGGGCCTCATCGGGTACGACGTGCTCAGCCGCTTCGTGGTCGACCTCGACTTCGACCGGCGCGTCGTCACGCTGTACGACCCGGCGACGTTCCGCTACGCGGGCAAGGGGCAGGCCGTGCCGTTCACCCTGCACGCCTGCATCCCGACCGTCGAGGTGACGCTCAACGACGGCTGCACCGGGCGGTTCATCGTCGACGTGGGCAACGCCACGCCGATGGCGGTGAACGCCGCGCAGGTGGACGCGTGCCGGCTGTTCAACGGCCGGGGCAAGGAGGTCCAGAACTGGGTGGGCGGCATCGGCGGCGCGATCCCCGAGACCGTGTGCCGGCTCGACAGCGTGCGCGTCGGCCCGTTCCACTGGAGCGAGCCGGTGGCCGGGCTCACGTTGCACCACCTCGGAAGCGCGGGCAGCCAGGACATCCAGGGCAACCTCGGCACGTCCGTGCTCGATCGCTTCCGCTGCACGTTCGACTACGCGCGCGGCCAGCTCTGGCTGGAGCCGGGCAAGCGCTACGCGCAGCCGGACGGCTTCTCGCGCAGCGGCCTGTTCATCACGCGCTGGTCGGGCCGCGTCTGGATCGCGGGCGTGGTGCGCCACTCGCCGGCGGCCGACGCCGGGCTCAAGGTGCGTGACGTGATCAAGGCCGTGAACGGCCGCCCGATCGAGCGCTGGACGCCCGAGGCGCTCGACGCGCTCTTCGACGAGGGCCGGGTGGGCACGGTCGTCAAGCTCACCGTCGAGCGCGAGCTCGTGGACCAGGAGTTCGAGCTGACGCTGGCCGACGTGCTCTGACGGTCCCACCCGACCGATCGGCCGGTCTCGCGAGCGGGCCGTCGCGCCGGCGTCCGGATCCGAACGAGGACCCGCCGCGCGCCGCGCTCGCGCGCCGGGCGGCGACGCTCGTCGCGACGACGTCCGGGTCGTGTCAACGGCACGCACTCCCGGCGCCCGGGGGCCATCCGAAGAGGCGTCCACGGCGCCCCACGCACCCCCGCGACCCTCACGGAGGCCACCCGCCATGCGTCGCCCCGCCGGTCCCCCCGCCCGCCTCGTCCTCCTCGCGCTGCTCGCCGGCCCGCTCGTCGCGGCGACGCCCGCGCTCGCCTCGGCGCCGCGCACCGACACCGCCATCTTCGCCGGCGGCTGCTTCTGGTCGATGCAGGCGCAGTTCGAGGCTGTGCCCGGCGTGATCTCGGTGGTGTCGGGCTACACGGGCGGGCGCGTCGCGCACCCCACGTACGAGCAGGTCTGCTCCGAGACGACCGGGCACCTCGAGTCGATCAAGGTCACGTTCGATCCCGCGCGCCTCACCTACGCGCAGCTCCTCGACCGCTTCTGGCACGGCATCGACCCGACCCAGGACGACGGGCAGCTCTACGACCGCGGCGAGAGCTACCGGACGGCGATCTTCACGAACGGGCCCGCGCAGAGACGGGAGGCGCTCGCGTCGAAGGAGGCGCTCGAGCGCTCGCACGTGCTGCACGCGCCGGTCGTCACGCGCATCCTCGACGCGTCGCCCTTCTATCCCGCGGAGGACTACCACCAGGACTACGCGCGGAAGAACCCCGAGCACTACGGCGCCTACCGCGCGGCCTCGGGACGCGACGCGCGGCTCCGCGAGCTGTGGGGCGACAAGGCCGTGAAGCCGGCCGGCCACTGAGCGCCGGCCGCGCAGGCGGGATGCCCGCGGCGTGCGCATGCGCTAAGGTGACCGCATGCCCGTCCACATCGCGGGGCCCACGCGCATCCGGAGCGCGGGCAACAAGCCCAAGCTCATCGACGAGTTCGTCGGCCGCGTCAACTCCGGCGAGGCGCGCCTGAGCGTCGCGCGCATGCGCAGCCCGGCCGGCTGGCTCGAGCCCGCGCAGCGCCCGGAGTTCGACGAGTTCACGGTCGTGCTCGCCGGCCTGCTGCGCGTCGAGCACGACGGCGGCACGCTGGACGTGCGCGCCGGCGAGGCCGTCTGGACCCGCGCCGGCGAGCGCGTGCGGTATTCGACGCCGGAGCCCGGGGGCGCGGAGTACGTGGCCGTGTGCCTGCCGGCGTTCTCGCCCGGCACCGTGCACCGCGAGGACTGACGCGCCGCCCGGCATGCCGCGAGGTCCCCGCCCGCGGGCGGGGACCTCGCCGTGCGTCCGGACCTTTCGCGCCGGAGGCGGCGGCTCGGGCGGCGCGCAGTCGGTCCCGCGCGCCCGTGCCCCGCGTCAGGCGACCGCGGCGCCGTTCCGCTCGCGCGCCTCGAGCCCGTAGAGCGGCTGGTACTTCCGCCACAGGTAGTCGAGGTACGGCTGGATCGACATGCCGCGGCCGGTGGCGCGCTCGAGGATCTCGGCGGCCGTGAACTTCGCGCCGTGCTGGTAGACGTTGTCGCGCAGCCATGCGTGCAGCGACCCGAAGCGTCCCGCCGCGATCTCGTCGGGGAGCGAGGGCGTCGCCGCGACCGCCGCGTCGAAGAACTGCGCGCTCATCACGTTGCCCAGCGTGTAGCCCTGGAAGACGCCGCCGATGGGGCCCGAGTACCAGTGGACGTCCTGCAGCACGCCGCGGCGGTCGTCGGGCACCGGGATGCCGAAGTCGGCCTCGAAGCGCTCGCGCCAGACGCGCGCGAGGTCCTTCACCGCGAGACGGCCCTCGAGCAGGTCGAGCTCGAGGTCGAAGCGCAGCATGACGTGGAGGTTGTACGTGACCTCGTCAGCGTCGACGCGGATCAGCGAGCGCTCGACGCGGTTGATCGCGCGGTAGAAGGTGTCGAGCGGCACGGTCCCGAGCTGCTTGGGGAACGCCGCCTGCATCCGCGGGTAGAAGTGCTCCCAGAAGCGGCGGCTGCGGCCCACGAGGTTCTCCCACAGCCGCGACTGGCTCTCGTGCACCCCCGACGAGGTGCCGTTGGCGAGCGGCGTGCCCTCGAGCTCGGTGCGGATGCCCTGCTCGTAGAGCGCGTGGCCGCACTCGTGCAGCGTCGAGAACAGCGCGTCCGTGAGGTCGTCCTCGCGCACGCGCGTCGTGATGCGGAAGTCGCCGAGCGAGAACTTGGTCATGAACGGATGGTGCGTCAGGTCCTGCCGGCCGCGCTCGAAGTCGAATCCGTAGGCGCGGACGACCTCGAGGCCGAACGCGAGCTGCTGGTCCGCGGACGCCAGCTGCTTCAGGCACGCGTCGTCCGCGAGCGGGCGCGACGTGATCGCGCGCACGATCGGCACGAGGCCCGCGCGCAGCTCGGTGAAGAGCGCCCGCACGCTCGCGGCCTTCATGCCGTAGTCGAAGAAGTCGATCAGCGGGTCCGCGACGCTCTCGTACCCGGGGAAGCAGTCCGCCTGCCGCCGGCTCAGCTCGAGCGTCTTCTCGAGCAGCGGCCGCACGGCCGCGAAGTCGTTCGCCGGCCGCGCCACCGTCCACGCCTGGTAGATCGTGGCGGCGTGCGCGTTGAACTCGGCGACGAGCGACGCCGGCACCCGCACCGCCTGCTCGAACAGCCGGCGCGTGACGCGCACGAGCGCGGCGGCGTCGGAGTCGTACGGCGACGGGGCGGCCTCGGCCTCGGCGCGTTCGAGCAGACGGCCGGTCTCCGGGGCGGTGAACGCCTCGTGCGCGAGCCGGCTCAGCGTCGCGACCTGGCGGCCGCGCGACGCGGCGCCCCCGGGGGGCATGTAGGTCGTCTGGTCCCAGCGCAGGAGCGCGGCGGCGCCGTTGAGGTCGTCGATTTCGAGCAGCCGGGTCTTGAGGGCGTCGAGCGCGGACATGCGTGGCCTCCGGAGGGAACGGGCAGCGTTTCCCGTCATCCTACGGAGTGCCCGGCGCATCGCACAACAGCGAACCGCCCGGCGGGGCGGCGCGTAGCTCCAGGCGGCGGCGGGTCAGGCGGCGTCGGCGCGGCGGTGCCCGGCCCAGCGCTGGAGGGCGGCGGCGAGCGCCTCCTCCTTGATCGGCTTGGAGATGAAGTCGTCCATGCCGGCCTCCAGGCAGCGCTCGCGGTCGCCCGACATGGCGTTCGCCGTCAGCGCGACGATCGGCGTGTGGCGGCCGTCGCCCTCGAGGCGGCGGATCTCGGCGGTGGCCTCGAAGCCGTCCATCTCGGGCATCTGGCAGTCCATGAACACGACGTCGTACGGAAGCTGGCCGTACAGCTCGACGGCCTCGCGGCCGTTCGCCGCGACGTCGACGCGGCAGCCGTACTTCGCCAGCATGCGCGTCGCGACCTTGACGTTGACGGCGTTGTCCTCGGCGACGAGCACGCGCGCCTGCACCGTGTCGGCCACGGGCGAGCGGCGCTGGAACACGTTCTCCTCGACCAGCAGGTGGCGCGTGATGATGCCGTCGTGCCGGCCCGACTCGCGCGCGCCGAGGACGGCCGCGAGCGCGTCCTGCAGCAGCGACGGCCGCAGCGGCTTGACGAGGTAGCCGTCGAAGCCGGCCTCGCCGAAGCGCTTCGCCTCGCCGCGACGGCCGCTGCTCGTGAACAGCACGAGCGCGATGTGCGCCAGCGCCGGCGCGCGCCGGATGCGGGCGCCGAGCTCCTCGCCGTCCATCTCGGGCATGAGGTGGTCGAGCAGCGCCACGCGGTACGGGTCCGAGGTGCGGGCCGCGGCCTGCAGCAGCGAGAACGCCTCCTGGCCGCTCGACGCGACGTCGACGCGCATGCCGAAGCTCGTGAGCTGCTCGACGAGCACGCGGCGGTTCACCTCGTTGTCGTCCACGATCAGGCCGCGCACGTCGACGAGCGGCATGCGCGTGAGCTTGTCGGCGCGGGCGTCCCGGTCGACGGGCAGGCGCAGCGTCACGGTGAACGTCGATCCGACGTTGGGCGCGCTCGCGATCGAGATGTCGCCGCCCATGATCTCCGCGAGCTGGCGCGCGATCGCGAGCCCCAGGCCGGTGCCGCCGAAGCGGCGCGTCGTGCTCGTGTCGGCCTGCTGGAAGCGGTTGAAGAGCAGCGGCAGCTT
>JBAIWU010000608.1:0-1656 GCA_037917155.1 Candidatus Eiseniibacteriota bacterium | reverse complement strand
CTTCTGCGCCGGCGTCGACCGCGCGATCGACATCGTCGACATGGCCCTCCAGGTCTACGGCGCGCCCATCTGGGTGCGGCACGAGATCGTGCACAACCGCCACGTGGTCGAGGACCTGCGGCGCAAGGGCGCGATCTTCACCGACGACCTGGCCGACGTGCCCGCGGGCGCGGTCGTGATCTTCTCCGCGCACGGCGTCTCGCCCGCGGTCCGCGAGGAGGCGCGTGCGCGGGGCCTGCGGGCGCTGGACGCCACGTGCCCGCTGGTCACCAAGGTGCACCTCGAGGCGCTGCGTTACGCGAAGAACGGCTACACGATCGTGCTGATCGGCCACCGCACCCACGTCGAGGTCGTGGGCACGCTGGGCGAGGCCCCCGACTCGATCGTGGTGTGCGAGAGCGTCGCCGAGGTCGAGGCGCTGGAGCTGCCGGATCCGGAGAAGGTCGCGTACATCACGCAGACCACGCTGTCGCTGGACGACTGCCGCGCCATGGTCGACGCGCTGCGCCGGCGCTACCCGTCGGTGCACGAGCCGGCCAAGGACGACATCTGCTACGCCACGCAGAACCGGCAGAACGCGGTGCGCGCGATGGCGCCGCGCTGCGGCACCGTGCTGGTGGTGGGGGCGCCGGCCAGCAGCAACGCGAACCGCCTGGTCGAGGTGGCGCGCTCGCTGGGCGCGATGGCGTACCTGATCGAGTCCGCGGAGGACATCGATCCCGCGTGGCTCACGGGGGACGTCGGCCTGACCGCCGGCGCCTCCACGCCCGAGGACGTGGTGCAGGCGTGCGTGCGCCGCGTGAGCGGGCTGGGCGACTACCGCATCGAGCCCTTCACGCTCGCCGAGGAGCGGATCATGTTCCCGCTGCCGGGCGAGCTGCTCGCGGACGCCCAGCGCGCGGGCGTGCCGGTCGCCGCCGGCAACGAGCGGGCCGCCGAGCGCGCCCGCGGCGGGCCCGCGACGCGCTGAGGCCTCAGGCGGGCGGCTTGCGTCCGGCGATCTGCACGACCGCCGCGAGCCCGGTGTGGCGCCGGCCCTCGTTCACCTCGCGCTCGAGCTCGCGGGCGATCTCCCATTCGAGCCCGGCCAGCTCCTGCTGCAGGCCCGCGAGCGTCATGAGCTTGCTCGCGTCGCTCGGGCCGCCGGTGCCGCGCCCGAGCTGCGCCGGCGAGTACGCCTCGAGCAGCAGCAGGCCGCCGGGTGCGAGGCCCTCCACCGCCGCGCGGTGGAGCGGCACGCGCAGCTCGGCCGGCACGTGGACGAAGATCGAGACGATGCCGTCCCAGCGGCCGGGCTCGATCCGGTAGCCCGCGAGGTCCGCCACCTGGGTGCGCAGCGCGACCCCGCGCGCGGAGGCGAGGCCGGCGGCCTTGACCATGCCGACCGCGGACTGGTCCACCGCGGTGACGTCGTGGCCGAGCGTCGCGAGGTGGACGGCGTTCCGGCCCTCGCCCTCGGCCAGGCAGAGCACGCGGCCGTGCGGCGGCAGCCGGTGCGCCTGCTCGCGCAGGAAGTCGTTCGGCTCGGTGCCGAACGCGAAGCCGGGCTCGGCGTAGCGGGCGTCCCAGTCGGCAGGGGTGGGGGGCCGGTCGTGCATGGCCGGCAGGGTGCCCGCGGAGCGGGCGCGACTTCAAGGGCGGAGTGGGGGCCGCCCC
>JBAIWU010000607.1:0-1836 GCA_037917155.1 Candidatus Eiseniibacteriota bacterium | reverse complement strand
CGGCGGCTGCTCGAGGCGCTCGTGCACCGCTACGACGGCGGGCCGGTCGGGCTCCAGTCGCTCGGCGGCGTCATGGGCGAGGACGCCGGCACGCTCGAGGACGTGTACGAGCCGTTCCTCGTGCAGGAGGGCTTCATCCGCAGGACCGCGCGCGGCCGCGAGGCCACGCGCCTGACGTACGAGCACCTCGGCCTGCCGCTGCCCGCGCGCCTGCGCGTCGCGGCGACGGACTCCGGGATGCCCGAGCTCCCGCTCGCCTGAGCGCGCCGAGCCCCGCCGTGCGCATCGAGGACCTCGACTACGACCTGCCCGAGGAGCTGATCGCGCAGTACCCGGCGCCGCAGCGGGAGGACGCGCGGCTGCTCGTGCTGGAGCGCGCGACCGGGCGCCTGCACGACCGCCGCGTCGCCGACCTGCCGGAGTGGCTGCGCCCGGGCGACGCGCTCGCGCTCAACGAGACGCGCGTGCGGCCGGCGCGGCTCGAGGTCCGGCGGTCCACCGGCGGACGGGTCGAGCTGCTGTTCGTGCGCCCCGAACCCGGGGCCGGCGTCGAGGCCTGGCGCGTGCTCGCGAAGCCGGCGAAGCACGCGCGGACCGGTGCGCGGCTCGCGACCGCCGACGGCGCGCTCGAGGTCGAGGTGGCCGGCGAGGGCGAGCACGGCGAGCGCGTCGTGCGGATCACGCGCGGCGACCTCGCCGCCACGCTGCGCGCGAGCGGCGAGGTGCCGCTCCCGCCCTACATCCGCCGCGCGCCCGACGCGCGCGACCGGGAGCGCTACCAGACCGTGTACGCGAACGTCGAGGGCGCGGTGGCCTCGCCGACCGCGGGGCTGCACTTCACGCCCGAGCTGCTCGCCGGGCTCGAGCGCCGCGGCGTGCGCGCGGCCCGCCTGCTGCTCCACGTCGGGCCGGGCACGTTCCGCCCCGTGACGGCGGCGGACCCGCGCGAGCACCGCATGGACGAGGAGTGGTTCGACCTGGGCGAGGGCGCCGTGGCCACGCTGGCCGCGGCGCGCGCAGCGGGCGGGCGCATCGTGGTCGTCGGCACGACCAGCGTGCGCGCGCTCGAAAGCGCCTGCGACGTGCACGGCGGGACGCTGGGGCCGGCATCGGGCTGGACCCGGAAGTTCATCCATCCGCCGTACGAGTTCCGCGCGGTGGACGCGCTGATGACCAACTTCCACCTGCCGCGCACGACGCTGCTCCTGCTGGTCGCCGCCTTCGCGGGGGCGGACCTGCTGCGGGAGGCCTACGCCCACGCGGTCCGGGAACGCTACCGGTTCTACTCGTACGGCGACGCGATGCTGGTCACATAGTGCACAATGCCGCGGGCGTTGCATCGCGCAATGCGAACCGGCGCGGCGGGGTCGAATTCCGCGTCCGGCGTTGACGTCGTGGCGACGCGCTCTGGTAACCTCGAAGTCGAGCGAATCCGCCCTTTGTGCCGGACGCGCGCCCGCGCGCGGCCGACAACCCCGGCATCACGCCACGCGTCTAGAGTGGGGGATTCCCGTGCTTCTTGGACGGAAGGGTCTGCCGCTTGTTGCGCAGCATCTCGAGGGCCGCGATCAGCTTCGGTCGCGTGTCCTGCGGCTCGATGACGTCGTCCAGGTAGCCCAGCTCCGCCGCGACCCACGGGGAGGCGAACTTGTCGTTGTACCCGGCGACGAGGCGCCGGCGCTCGGTCACGGGATCGGCCGCGCGGCCCAGCTCCTCGCGGTACAGGATGTTCACGGCGCCGTCCGCCCCCATGACCGCCATCTCGGCGCTGGGCCAGCCGACGTTGTAGTCGCCGCGGATGTGCTTGCTCGACATGACGTCGTAGGCGCCGCCGTA
>JBAIWU010000606.1:0-6311 GCA_037917155.1 Candidatus Eiseniibacteriota bacterium | reverse complement strand
GTCGAGCTTGCGGGCGAGCCGCCGCACGTAGCGCCGCAGCGCGCGCGCCACCGCGGCGCGCCGCTCGGCCGCGGGATCGCCCGCACCGGGCGCGGGCGGCGCCACGTCGTCGGAGTCGTCGTCCTCGAGGTCGTCGCGCATGGTGCGCGGCAGGCTAGGGCAGGGGCCCCACCCGGGCAACCGCGCCGCACGCGGGGCGCAACGACGAGGGGCCATCCGCGGCCCAAGACGGCGCGGTCCAGCGGCCGGTCGCGGTCGACCCCCGAAACGGAATCGCGGCGCGACGCCGGGGCGCCGCGCCGCGGTGCCGCGCGCGGCCCCTCACTCCACGAGGCACGCCCGCGCGGTGAGCGATCGCCCGCCCTGCGTGAGCCGGACGAAGTAGAGCCCCGCGCGCAGCGGCCGATCGGGGGTGAGCCGCACGCTCAGATCGCCCGGTCCCGCACCCGCGAGGTCCTGCTCGAGCACGCGCCGGCCGTTCACGTCGTAGAGCTCGAGCCGCGCCGGGGATCCGCTCGGCAGGCTGAGCGAGACCATGAGCGCGCCGCGCGCGGGATTGGGACGCGCGCCCGCGAGCGCGAAGCGCGCCGCCACCGGCACGGCCACCCAGGTGTCGGCGGTCGTCCGCGGCGTCGTGCCCTCGGTGTACGTGAGGCGGTAGTCGTAGCGAGTGCCGGCCTCGACCGCGCGGTCCGCGAACGTCGCCAGGCCGCTGCCGTCGGCGCTCACGGTGCCGACCACGCTCCAGGGCGTGTCCGCCGTGCGGCGCTCGACGCTCGCCGAGAAGCCGGCCGTGGGCGCGAACCACGTGAGCTTCACGAGCCCGGGCTGCGCGGCGCTCGAGACGAGCGAGGCGAGCGCGGCCGTGGGCGCGCCCGATCCGCCGCTCAGGAAGAGCGCGATCTCGTCGTTGTTCCCGCGCGGGATCGCGATGTCGGGCACGCCGTCGCCGTCGAGGTCGCCGATCGCGATCCCGAAGACGCCGTCCGGGAACGGGTCGATGACGCCGTCCGGGCCCCAGATCACGCGCTCCCCGAACGTGCCGTCGCCGCGGCCGAGGAGGCCGGTGACCGTGCTGAAGACCAGGTTCGTCACCACGACGTCCGGGTGCCCGTCGCCATCCATGTCGGCGACGGCGATCGCGGTGCCGTAGTGGGGCGCGGCGTAGTCGACGTGCGGGGCCAGCGTGCCGTCGCCGTGGCCGAGCAGGACCGAGACCTCGCCGTTCAGGACCTCGTTCGCGGTGACCACGTCCGGATGCCCGTCGCCGTTCAAGTCCGCGATCGCGACGCCGAAGACCCCGCCGTTCGCCGTGGCGTAGCCGACCTGCGCCGCCAGCGTGCCGTCGCCGTTGCCGAGCAGGACCGCGACCAGCGAGTTGAAATCGCTCAGCACCACGTCGGGAATGCCGTCGCCGTTCAGGTCCCCGACGGCCATGGCCTCCGGCTCGATCGGCCCGGGGTACGAGACGGGCGCTGCGAACGTGCCGTCCCCATTGCCGAGGTAGACGAGCACCACGCCGGGGCCGCCCGCGATGAGGTCGGGCCGGCCGTCGCGGTTCAGGTCGGCGATCGCGATCGGCTGGACCGAGCCTCCCGAGGGCACGTCGGGCTGCGTGGGAATTCCGGCGAACTGACCGCTCCCGTTGCCCAGCAGGACCGAGATGGAAGTGCCGCACGAAACGGCGAGGTCCGGCACGCCGTCGCCGTTCAGGTCCCCCACCGCCAGCGCGGTCGGGACGCCCGATGTGGCGTAGTCGACGTGCGGCGCGAACGTGCCGTCACCGTGGCCCAGGAGCACCGAGACCGAGTTGGCGCCCTCGCACGCCGCGACGAGGTCGGGCCGCCCGTCGCGATCGAGGTCGGCGATCGCCACCACGTTCGGCGCCGACGCCGTGGGCACGTCGTCCCTCGTGCCCAGCGTGGCATCGCCGTTGCCGAGCACCACGACCATGGCGTTCAGGGACGAGGCGGTCAGCACGAGGTCGGGCCGGCCGTCCTCGTTCACGTCGGCGACCGCAACGGCCGTCGGGAAGCTGCCGGCCGCGTAGTCCGCGCGCGGGTCGAACGTGCCGTCGCCATGGCCCCGGAAGACCGAGATCGCGCGCTGCGCGGCGTTGGACGTGCTGGCGGTCGAGACGATCAGGTCCGGCTTGCCGTCGCCGTCGAGGTCCGCGACCGCGAGGCCCTGCAGGTAGTCGAGGCAGGGGAGGTCGGTGTGGCCCCCGAGCGTGCCGTCGCCGTTGCCGTGGAAGATCGACACCAGGTTGTTCGAGGCGCTGTTGGCCACCGCCGCGTCGGGGTGGCCGTCTCCGTCCAGGTCGGCGATCACGACACCGGTCGGGCTGCCGGGCACGGCGTAGTCGGTGCGCGCCGCGAACGTGCCGTCGCCGTGGCCGAGGAAGATCGACACCCAGCCGACGTTGCCGTTGGCGCCGTCGCTCACCGCGAGGTCCGGAACGCCGTCGCCGTTCAGATCACCCACCGCGATCCACACCGGGTTCGAGTTCGTCGTCGGGCTCGGGCCGGGGTGGAACGTGCCGATCGCGTCGCCGAGCAGCACCGTGAGGGTGTTGTCCTTGGAGTTCACCACCACGAGGTCGGGCCAGCCGTCACCGTTCAGGTCGCCCATGGCGATCATCACGGGCCCGGCGCCGGTCGCGTAGTCGGTGTGCGTGGTCGTGGTGCCGACGGGGCCGAGGTAGACGCTGATCGTGTTCGCCGTCGAGTTGGCCACCACGATGTCCGGGACGCCGTCGCCGTTCAGGTCGCCGGCGACCACGTAGCGCGGCGCAGTGCCGGCGGGCAGGTCGAAGCGGGCTGTGAACGTGCCATCCCCCCGGCCGCGGAGGATCGAGATGTCGTTGGATCCCCGGTTCGCGGTCACGACGTCCGGGATGCCGTCCTGGTCGAGGTCGGCGACGGCCGCGCAGGCGGGAGTGGTGCCCACCGCGAACGCCATGTAGGCCGGCCGGCGCAGCGGGTCGTGGCCGAGAGGGGGTGGGGCCGCGTGCACGCTCGGTGGGGCGCACGCCGGCAGCGCGACGAGGAGAAGCCAGGAAGCGAGACGGGCTCGGGCAGGGGCAGGGGTGCGCATGGACGGCCTCACTCGTTGGGATTGCGGCGGACCCTTGAGGTGGGGTCGCGCGAGGCTCCGCCAAACTCCGGCGTGCAGGCCTGAACGGCCGGCGCGGGCCGGGCGCCACGAACGCATCGCGTTTCGATGCCTGCGCCCACGGGCCGGGTGCGCGTGATTCGCGCCGTCGCCTTGCGCGCCGGGACGCGCCCGCGCCACACTCGGGAGCCGGAGGTGCGTCATGCCCGATCGCGTCTGCCACGCCTGCGGCGAGCGCGTGCCGCTCGACGAGCCGATCCCGCGCGACGCCGAGTGCGCGCGCTGCGGCGCCGACCTGCGCGCGTGCGCGAACTGCCGGCACTGGGATCCGCGCTACCACAACGAGTGCACGGAGCCCGAGGCCGAGCCGGTCGCCGACCGCCACCGGCGCAACTTCTGCGAGTTCTTCTACTTTTCTCGTGAGCCCTACGCGGGCGTGGCGGCCGCGTCGGGGAAGGACCGCGCGGCCGAGGCGCGGGCGAAGCTGGAGGCGCTGTTCCGCAAGAAGCCGTCCCCGGAGGACTGAGCGGACTTCTCCACAGCGCGCGGTGAGCACCCGGTGGATCGCCGCGCCGGCGTCCCGGAGCGGCCGGCGCGCGGATTCGCCGCGAAAGACGCGGGCTTCTTTGACTCCGGCGACCCCGCTCCCGTACCTTCCCACGTCCCACCCAACCGACCGGGAGGTACCCGCATGATCCGCAGCATGACCGGATACGGCGCCGCCGAAATCGAGCGAAACGGCCAGCGCCTCTCGGCCGAGATCCGGTCCGTCAACCACCGCTTCTGCGAGGTCTCCGTCCGCGCCCCCAAGGTGGCGCTGATGTTCGAGGACCAGATCCGGCAGCTCATCCAGGAGCGGTTCTCGCGCGGCAAGTTCAACCTCACGATCAGCTGGGCCGGCGCGGGCGGGGAGGGCGAGGTGCTGCGCCTGAACGAGAGCGTCGCGGACCGCTACGTGGCGCTCATGACGCAGCTGCGCGACCGCTACCAGATCCCCGGCGCGCTCGACCTGCGCACGCTGGCGAACCTGCCCGACCTGTTCACGTGGGAGCACGCCTCGGTCACGGACGAGGAGGCCTGGACCATGGTCCAGACGCTCGTCGAGAAGGCGTGCGAGAGCATGAACCAGATGAAGGCGCGCGAGGGCACGGCGCTGGCCGCCGACCTCGAGCACCGGCTGGGGATCATCAAGGCCGAGCTGGTCAAGGTCGCCGCCCGAGCCCCCCTGCGCCCGGCCGAGGCCAAGGAGCGCATGGTCTCGCGCATCAAGCCGCTGCTCGAGGACGTCGAGATGGACCCGATCCGCATCGCGCAGGAAGTCGCGATGCTCGCCGACCGGCTGGACTGCACGGAGGAGTGCGTGCGGCTCGACGCGCACCTCGAGCAGTTCAAGCACCTGATCGACGGACCCGAGCTGGCCGGGCGCAAGCTCAACTTCCTGTTGCAGGAGATGAACCGCGAGGCGAACACGATCGGCTCGAAGGCGAACGACGTGGAGATCGCGCACGCGGTGATCGTCATGAAGGAAGAGATCGAACGCCTGCGCGAGCAGGTGCAGAACGTGGAATGACCGTGGCGGCCGCGGCGCAGGACCCGACCCGGGACGTTCCGTCCGGCTTCGTGCCGGGCGGCTTCCTGTTCGTGCTTTCCGGACCCTCGGGCGCCGGCAAGGGCACGCTCGTCGAGCGGCTGCTCGCCGCGCGCCCCGACTGCGTGTTCGCGATCTCGGCGACGACGCGCCCGCGGCGCGAGACCGAGACGGACGGCGTGCAGTACCACTTCGTCACGCGCGAGGAGTTCGAGGCGCGCCGCGCGCGCGGCTGGTTCCTCGAGTCGGCGGAGGTGCACGGGCAGCTCTACGGCACGCCGGTGCACGAGGTCGACGCGCAGATCGCGCGCGGCCGCGTCGTCGTGCTCGACATCGACGTGCAGGGCGGCGCCAGCGTGCGCCGCGTCCGCCCCGAGGCGGTCACCGTGTTCGTCTACCCGCCCTCGCTCGAAGCGCTGCTCGCGCGGCTGCGCAAGCGCGCCACCGACGGGGAGGAGGTCATCGCGACGCGACTCGCGGACGCGCCGGGCGAGATGGCGCAGTGGGTCCACTACGACTACCTCGTCGTCAACGACGACCTCGATCGCGCGGCGGCGGAGCTGATCGCCGTGCACGACGCCGAGCGCGCCCGCGTCAAGCGGCTCGCGCCCCGAACCTGAACCACGGCCCGTCGCCTCACGGGTGGGCGACGGCTGCCGGATCCTCCACCCGGTCTGCGTAGGGAGCGTCCTCCATGAAGCTTTCGTCCCTGGTTCCCCCTCCCGGCAAGAGCAAGTACGAGCTGGCCATCGTCGCGGCGCGCGAAGCCCGGCGCCTCAACGACTGGACCCGCCGCAGCGGCGAGACGCTGCCCGGCAAGGTCACGGCCGTGGCGCTCGAGCGCGTGATCCACGACGACGTCCCGTTCTTCTACGAGGACCCCTCGCAGGTGCTGGCGGCTCCCGAGGCGCCGCTCGAGTAGGCGCGCCATGGTCCGGGATCGCGTGGTCGTCGTCGGGGTGTCCGGCGGCATCGCGGCCTACAAGGCCTGCGAGCTGGTGCGCCGGCTGCGCGAGCGCGGCGCCGCGGTCATCGTGGTGATGACGCCGGCGGCGTGCGAGTTCGTCACGCCGCTCACGTTCCAGGCGCTCTCGGGCAACCCGGTCGTCACCACGCTGTGGGGCGACCAGAAGCCGCGCTTCGAGCTGCCGCTCGAGTCGCGCGCGCGCATCGGCGGCAAGGTCGAGCACGTCGACGTGGCCGAGGTCGCCGACTGCGTGGTCGTGGCGCCGGCGACGGCCGACCTCATGGCGCGCATGGTCCACGGCGAGGCGCCGGACGCGCTGACGTGCCTGCTGCTCGCCACGCGCGCGCCGCTGGTGCTCGCGCCGGCGATGGACCTGCAGATGTGGCGGGCGGACGCGACGCAGGCCAACGTGCGCGCGCTGCGCGCGCGCGGGGCGCGGATCGTCGGCCCGGCGACCGGCGCGCTGGCGTCCGGGCTGCAGGGGCCGGGCCGGCTCGCGGAAGTCCCCGACATCGTCGCCGAGGTCGAGCGCGCGGTGGAGCGGCGCGCGAGCCTCGCGGGCGTCCGCGTGCTCGTGAGCGCGGGCCGCACCGAGGAGGCGCTCGATCCGGTGCGCGTGCTGACGAACCGCTCGAGCGGCCG
>JBAIWU010000605.1:0-5603 GCA_037917155.1 Candidatus Eiseniibacteriota bacterium | reverse complement strand
GACGTCGTGCGGGTAGAGATCGCCCAGCACCGGCAGCAGGCCCATCGTGCGCACGCGTTCCGACTGCGCGCGGCGCAGCACGCCGAAGGCCGGCCGATAGAGCGCCGGCGTGCGCCCCGATGCGGCGCCGGCCGCCTCGAGGCCGCGCCCGATCTCGCGCGCGAGCAGCGGCCAGGGCAGCAGCGTCGGCGGCAGGTGCCACTCGCCGTGCACGCCCAGCTCGTGCCCCTCCGACGCGGCGCGTCGCGCCAGCGCGACGTGCCGCCGCACGTTCGGCGCCAGCGGAAAGAACGTCGCCCGCGCCCCGGCGCGCGCCAGCACGTCGAGCACGCGCGGCGTCCAGCGCGGGCTCGGTCCGTCGTCGAACGTGAGCGCGAAGCGGCCGGGAACGCCCTCGACGTGCGAGACCACGGCGGGTCCGCGCGCCTGCCCGCTCACGGGGCCGTCCTGGGCCATGGCATGCCCTCCGGCGGGGCGGGCGCGGCGCCTCAGCGTCGCGCCGCGCGCCCCTCGCTCCCGGTCAGCGCCCGCGCGTAGATCGCCTCGAGCCGCCGCGCCTGCGCGCGAACGTCGAACTGCTCGCGCACCCGCGCGCGCCCCGCGTCCCCCATGACGCGTCGCAGCGGCGGCGACGCGGCCAGCGCGCCCACCGCGTCGGCGAGCGCGACGGGATCCCGCGGCGACACGAGCAGCCCGTCCACGCCGTCGCGCACGAGGTCGGGGATCGCCCCCTCACGCGGCGCGACGACGGGCAGTCCCTGCAGCATGGCCTCGAGCACCGCCATGCCGAACGGCTCGGGCTGGAGCGAGGTGTGCGCCGCGAGATCGGCGGCCGCGAACACGTCCGGCAGGTCGCGGCGCTCGCCGGTGAGCCGCACCCGCCAATCGAGCCCGCGCTCGGCGATCTGCCGGCGCAGGCGGGCGACGAACTCCGGCTCCACGTCGCTCCCGCACAGCAGCCACACGAAGTCGAGCCCGCGCGCCACGAGGCGCGAGGCGGCCTCGACGACGAGTCCCTGCCCCTTCCACTCCTGCAGGTGGCCCGCGGTGACGACGAGCAGGCAGCGCTCCGGCACGTCGAGCGCCGCGCGGACCTCGGCGCGCTCGCGCGCGGGCTGGAGCGCGTCGATCGGGATGCCGTTCGGCAGGTAGTCCGTGCGCACGCCCGCGCCCGCGCTCGCGCGCACCTCGTCCATGCGCTGCTGGGTGAGGCAGAGCACCGACGCGGCGCGCCTCGCCACGGTGCGCCAGGCGGCCGTGCGCGGCCGCCAGATGCCGTGCTCGTGGCTGATGAAGGGGATGCCGAGCATGCGCGCGACGTGGAACCACGACGCGTCGCCCGACATCGAGTGGTTCACGTGGACGAGGCGCGTCCCCGGCGGGACCTGGGGCACGAGGCGCCGTGCCGCGGCGAGGTCGCGCCCGAAGAAGCGCTGCCACGAGATCAGGTCGGAGACCATGCGCCGCGCCGGATGGAGCTGCAGCGAGCCGCCGTGCGAGACCTCGACGCCCCAGCTCCTGCCGGGCTCGGCGTGCGAGCGCCCCGCGCCGCCCGCGTCCGGGTACGGGCCCGGCGCGCGATAGAGGCCGACCGGCACGCCCGCCGCTTCGAGGTCCGCCTTCCACGGCCCGTCGCGGTAGACGAGCACGTGCGGGCGGAAGCGACGGCGGTCGAGCGCGCGCGAGAGCTGCACGACGACGCGCTTCGTCCCGCCGTACGACGCGAAGCGGCTCGTCTCGACCAGCAGGACGCCGATCGGCTCGGTCGCGGGTGCGCCGCCGTCCTCGAGTGGGGTGGCCTCGATGCTCATGCGCCTCGATCGCGCGGCGCGCCCGGCGCGCCGATGGTTGAGGTGGGTGTCGGCTCGCGGCCGGGCGCCGTCCCGGTCGCGATCGCCGCGCCTCGCCGCGAGGGGCCCGGGAGCGCCGGGCGACGTCACCCGCGCGCACCGGGGCCGTGCGCGGCGAACCGGGACGGAAGATACGGCCCGGGCCCGGCCCGGGGCGAGGGTGGAATCGGCCGCCGCCCTCCTGCGCTTGACCGTCCCCGCGCGGCCGGCGTGCCGGGCGGGGCGCCCGTGCCCTATGATCGCGCGCCCCGCGCCGGCCGGCCGCGGGGAGAGCTGCGGCGCGGCCACGGCCGCCGCGTCGCGCGGGACCCGGAGCCGTTCGAGGCGAGGCATGCGGGGGCGATTCCCGGCGATCGAGCCGTACGAGAGCGGCACGGTGGACGTGGGCGACGGGCAGCACCTCCACTGGGAGTGCTGCGGCAATCCCCACGGGCGGCCCGCGCTGTTCCTGCACGGCGGCCCCGGGGCCGGCTGCTCGCCGGGCGCACGGCGGTTCTTCGATCCCGTGGCGTACCGCGCCGTGCTCGTCGACCAGCGGGGCGCCGGCCGCAGCCGCCCGCTCGCGAGCGAGCCGGACGCGGACCTCGCGACGAACACGACCGCGCACCTCGTGGCGGACATCGAGGCGCTGCGCCGCCACCTCGGCGTCGACCGCTGGGTCGTCCTGGGCGTTTCGTGGGGCACGACGCTGGGCCTGGCCTACGCGCAGGCGCACCCGGAGCGCGTGCGTGCGCTCGTGCTGGCGCTCGTGGGCGGGGGCTCGCGGCGCGAGGTCGAGTGGATGACCCGCGACGTGGGGCGCCTGTTCCCCGAGCAGTGGGAGCGCTTCGCCGCCGCCGTCCCGGAGCGGCTGCGGCACCTGCCCCTCGTCGACGCGTACGCGACGCTGCTCGCGGACCGGGACCCGCAGGTGCGCGAGCGCGCGGCGCGCGCGTGGTGCGATTGGGAGGACGCGCACGTCTCGCTCTCGCCCGGCCACCGGCCGAACCCGCATTTCGAGGACGCGGAGTTCCGCCTGCGGTTCGCGCGCCTCGTCACGCACTACTGGCGGCACGGCTGCTTCCTCGACGAGGGCCAGCTGCTGCGCGACGCGCCGAGGCTGGAGGGCATCCCCGGCGTGCTCATCCACGGCCGCTACGACGTCAGCGGCCCGCTCGAGTTCGCCTGGCGCCTGTCGCGGGCGTGGCGATCGTGCCGGCTGCAGGTGCTCGACGACACCGGCCACGGCGGCGACGCGAGCTTCCCCTCCGCCGTGATCGAGGCGCTCGCGGAGTTCGCGGGCGGCTGAAGCCGGGGAGGCCGCGCGTCCGCCCGGCGCGCCGAAATGCGTGTGGTCACACTGATTTAGCTTGACAATCCTGGAACACGCGAATAGCGTCCCAGTACCCTTTGGGAACGGGCGCCCCACGCGTCCCGCCCTCGGCGCGGCGTCCATCCGCCATCCGCGCACGGGGGCCCCGGGGACTTCCACAGAGCTCCGCTTCCTTGCCGCGAGCCGGCCGCCTTCGCGCGATCGCGCTCGTACCGCGTTGGGCCACCCTGAGGAGCCGATGCCATGCACCCGTCGCTACGACGCCCCGCCCTCCTGCTCACGCTGCTCGCTCTCGCATCCGCCGCGCCGGCGCCCGTCGCACGGGCGCAACAGGCCGCGGGCCCCTCGCCGAACAAGACCGCGGTCCGCATGAGCGCGGTTCAGCACGGCGCCATCGTGACGCCGACGGCGCTGCCGGGCGCCGCGATGTCGGTTCGCCCGGCGCCTGCGCCGGCCACGGCGACGGCGTCGCCCGAGGTCACGATCCTCAACGGCAGCGGCAACGGCTGGCCCGGGCTCGACTTCAACCACAGCGGCGGCTACACCCCGCCCGACAACCAGGGCGCCGCGGGGCCGTCGAGCTACATCGAGACCGTGAACCAGGCGATCGCGATCTACAGCCCCAAGGGCACGGGCGTGATGACCGCAACGAACTCCCTCGACAACTTCTTCTGGGTGACCGGCGGCCTGCCGCACGCGTCCGCCGCCTCGGGCCATTCCGACCCGATCATCGCCTACAACGACCGCATCGGGCGTTTCATCGTCATCGACCAGGACGTCGACTTCACCAACCACGTGAGTAGCCTCGACGTCGCGGTCTCCAAGAGCAGCGCGCCGGGCTCGCTGAACTCGACGGACTGGAGCTTCTTCGCGATCAGCACGACCGAGTCGGGCTACGACGCCGACTATCCCGGGAACATGGGCTACAACTACGATGCGACCGTGTTCACGCTCAACATGTTCCCCGTGAGCACCACGAACTACCACGCGATGGTGATCGCGGTGAGCAATGCCGGGCTGTCCGCGAACGTGACGCCGGCCTACTACAGGACCGACGTCACCGACTTCAGCCTGCGCCCGACGACGATGCACGACGCGGCTCCGGGCGATCCGATGTGGATCGTGACCGAGCACGGCACCGGCACGTCGATCGACGTCATCAAGATGACGAACGTGCTGACGAACGCGCCCACGTTCGCGTACACGAACCTCGCCGTGACGGCCTACAGCATGTGCGTGCCGCCGCTCAACCCGAACGGCACGGTCATCACGACGGACATCGACTCCCGCATCCTCAAGGCCGCCGAGTGGAACCGCACGCTGGTCGCCGCGCACCACGTCGCGGTCAGCGCCACGCAGGACGTCGTGCAGTGGTACGCCTTCGACGTCAGCGGCGCGACGCCGGTGCTGCAGCAGCAGGGCCGCATCAGCGCGGGGCCCAGCACCTACCTCACCTACCCCGGGATCGACGTCAACGCGGTCGGGCAGTTCGGCGTGTCGTTCATTCGCTCGGGGAACGACAACGCGACCGACTACATGTCCATGTACATCACCGGCCGCACCGCCACCGATCCGCTGGGTGCGATGGGGCTGCCGCTGGCGGTCCCCGCCGGCAGCGGCTTTGCGAACTACAGCGACTTCGCGGGCGGACGCGCGGGCGACATGAGCGGCATCAACGTGGACCCCGTGGACGACTCGTTCTGGGCCGCCAACCAGTTCGCGAACAACGAGGCGTATGCGAACTGGGGCACCGCGGTCGCGAACTTCTCCGTGAACGAGCTCGCCACGCCGACCCAGCTCGCGTTCGTGAGCGCGGACGCGGCGCCGGACCACGTCACGCTCCAGTGGTACGGTGACGGCAGCGTCGCGTCGGCGTCCGTCGAGCGCCGGGTCGAGAACGGCACGTGGGCGACGCTCGGCACCACGTCGCCCGACGGCAGCGGCCTGCTGACGTACCGCGACGCCTCGGTCACCCCGGGCACGAGCTATGAGTACCGGCTCGGCGTCGACGGCGCCGGCGGCACGAGCTACTACGGCGACACGTGGGTGAGCGTGCCCGTCTCGAACGCGCTCTCGCTCAGCGCGCTCGACGGCCAGACCGGCAAGGGCGCCCGGTTCGCGGTGAGCGTTCCGGCCGGCGCCCCGGCGACGCTCACGCTGGTCGACGTGACCGGCCGCATCGTCGACCGCGCCGCGGTGAGCGGCAGCGCGACCGTGGGCCTCGGGGGCGCGAGCCTGCGCTCGGGCGTCTACTGGGCCCGGCTCACGCAGGGCGCGCGCTCGGTGACGACGCGCACGCTCGTCATCCGCTGAGCGGTCCGCCTCGACATCCGCGGGGCCGGCGCGCAGCAGCGCCGGCCCCGCGCGCGTTTCGGAAGGAGCGCGCCGGGCGCGGGTGCCCGGCCCGGCAGGGCTCAGGCCCCGAGGTCGCGGACCAGCTC
>JBAIWU010000604.1:0-13356 GCA_037917155.1 Candidatus Eiseniibacteriota bacterium | reverse complement strand
GACCGTGCGCGCGCCCGCGACCGGCCCCTGGAAGCGCACGATGCCGCCGAGCGGGCCGTGGACCTGCCAGTAGGCGAACGCGGCGGCGATCGCGCCGAGGAGCGCCATCGCGACGCGTCCGCGCAGCCCGAGCGCGTCGACGCGGCGCAGGGCGAGCCGGCGGTCCAGCGTCCGGAAGGCGCGGGCGATGTCGCGGTCGGCGGCGGGCATGGTGCGCCGGATTGTAGCGGACGGGCCGCGGCGTTGCCCGGCCGGCGCGACGGTGCGACGCTGCGCGGCATGGCCCGTGCCGCGGTGGTGTGGTCGTCCGGGTACGCGTGCGACATCGGCGAGCACGTGTTCCCGGTCGAGAAGTACGCGCTCGTGCGCGACGCGCTCGTCGCCGCCGGCGACGTGGCCGCGGAGGAGGTGCTCGCGCCCTCGCCGCCGCCGCGCGCGCTCCTGGCGCTCGCGCACACCGACGCCTACCTCGAGGACCTCGCGGCGCTGCGCTGGACGCGGCGCACGTCCCGGTCGGAGATGCCGCTCACGCGCGAGATCGTGGACGCGTTCGCGCTCGGAGCGGCGGGCACGACGCTGGCGGCGCGCGAGGCGCTCGCGCGGGGCGCCGCCGCGCACCTGGGCGGCGGGCTGCACCACGCGTACGCCGACCACGCGGAGGGCTTCTGCTACATCAACGACCTCGCGGTCGCCGTGCGGGCGCTCCAGCACGAGGGCCTCCTCGAACGCGCCGCGGTGGTCGACCTGGACGTCCACCAGGGCAACGGCACGGCGCACCTGTTCGCGCACGACCCGTCCGTGTTCACGCTGTCGCTGCACCAGGAGAACAACTACCCGGTGCCGAAGGAGTGCGGCGACCTCGACGTGGGACTTCCCGACCGCACGGGCGACGCGGCCTACCTCGAGGCGCTCGCGCCGGCGCTCGAGCGCGTGTGGGCGCACGCGCCGCAGCTCGTCCTGTACCAGGCGGGCGCGGATCCGTACCAGCACGACCGGCTGGGCGGGCTCGCGCTCACGTTCGCGGGCCTCGAGGCGCGCGACCGGATGGTCGTCGAGGGCTGCCGCGCGCGCGGGATCGCGGTCTGCTCCACGCTCGGCGGCGGCTACGCGCTGCGGGTCGAGGACACCGTGCGCATCCACGCGACCACGTGCCGCGTCGTGCTGGGGGCGGCCGGTCCGGGCGGCCGCTGACCTCGGGCAGGCCCTGCCGTCGGTCGAGGGTGGCGCAGGGGTCCGGCCCGTGCGGGACCGGTGGTGCACGCCGCCCTGTCCAGAAGAGGGGGGGCCCCTTCCGTGCGTTCGCGAGGGAATCACCCAGGGCCGGTGACGCGAGCGCCCCGCAGCCCCCTTTCCGCGAGTCCCTCGGCCCCGGTTGCGGTTCACCTCGCTCGTGATACCCGCGCCCGGCTCCCCGGGAAGGCTCCGCGCAGCGTACGGCGCCTCGGATCGGGTCTGAGAGCTCCGTGCCAGGGAGGTCTCTCTGCCCAGCTGCGCGCCGAGTGTGTTCCCCGTCGCGCGGCCGAGTCAAGCCGTCGCGCGGAAGTCGTTCATCGACGCTTCGATGCGGATGTCCCGGCGGGCTTCGCCGCGTCGCCGGCGGGCCCGAGGACCTCCAGCGAGGCGTCGTCCATCCAGATCCGGCCGGACGCCGGGGCGTTGAACATGATCCACGCCCACACCACCTCGACGTCCTTGGGCACGTCGAATTCCATCGCGTTGTACGTCCAGTCGAACGTCCCCGAGAGCAGCTCGCCGCCGGCGGACTGCTCCATCCCGTGCTGCGTGTCGCAGTAGATCTTCGCGAACGCCGTGCTCACCAGGCTGTCGCCCTTGAACCACGCGGCGATGCGCACGCGCTTGCCGCGCAGCGCCCGGGCGTCGATCACCTGCGCCATGCCCATGCGCGAGGGCGTGTAGCCCTGCGTCATGTCGGAGCAGCGCATGCTGATGCGGCCGGAGTGCGAGACCGTGCTGTCGCGCTCGATCTTCGCGCCCTCGTACGGCGGGATGATCCACTCCCACGCGTCGGCACCCTGCTCGAAGCCCGGGTCCGCGAGGATGTTCGTGTTCAGCGCATAGCGCGGCAGGGGCGCGGGCGGTACGAGCGTCAGCGACGCGTCGTCGAACATCACCTGCCCCGTGCCGATGAGGCCGGCGCGGACGTAGATCGCGTTGACCGTCCTCGGCACGTGGATTCGCACTTCGCGGCGGACCCACGGCGTGTCGCGGTCCTCGAACGTCTCGCGCTTCCAGCCGAGGTTGAGCACCGGGTCCGCGATCGCGTTGATCATCATGCGGCGGCGCGCCTCGTCGCGGTCGACGCCCCAGATGACCGCCATCCGCGTGACCGTGTCGCGGAACGCCTGCACCATGACGTAGGCGCGGCCGTCGACGCCGGCGCTGCGCGTCCAGATCGAGAAGACCGCGTCCTTGTCCCACGCCTCGGGGCCGACGAGCACGATCTGGCGCCAGTTGTGGTTGAACGCCCACACCGTGCTCGTGTTCGCGATGTTGACCGAGTACTTGCCGGTGTGCGGCGCGAGCGTGTCGCGTCCGAAGAACACCGTGGACAGGCCGGCGTCCGACGTGTCCCAGTTCGCCGGCATCCAGTCGTGGCCCTGCAGGCCGCGCTCGAAGCCGGGGTTGAGGAGCAGGTTGCGGCCGGGAGGCGCCGTCGGGGCGGTGAACGCGAGCGTGGGGAGCAGCAGGAACGCGAGCGCCGCGAGGGCGCGAATCCGCATCGAGGAGGGCATGCCGGTCTCGGGGTAGTATGGGGACGTGTGCGCGACGTCCGCGCCCGGATGGGCGCAGGCTCGGGCAAAGAGTATCCGGAGCGCGCCGCGGGCGTTCAAGCGCTTTCCGCCCGCACGCGGCGTCCGGGCCCCCGCAGTCGCGAGGATGACTCGTGCCGGACTGGTTCTTCACATCGGATTTGCATGGGCAGGCGGGCTTCTACGAGCAGGCGCTCGAGCTGGCGGCCGAGGGCGCTCCGCGCGTGCTCCTGATCGGGGGCGACCTGTGCCCGCACGCGCTCGGCGACGCGGGCGTCGCGAGGCAGCGCCTCTTCCTCGAGGGCACGCTCGTCGAGTTCGCGCGCCGGCTGCACGAGCGCGTGCCCGGCTGCGAGCTGCTGCTGCTCATGGGCAACGACGACTGGAGCGCGAACCAGGACGTGCTCGAGCGGCACGACGGCGACCTGTGGCGGCTCCTGCACGAGCGCGTCGTCGAGGTGGACGGCGTGCGCGTCGCGGGATGCTCGTGGGTGCCGATCACGCCGTTCGCCATGAAGGACTGGGAGCGCTGGGAGGACGGCGGGCCCGAGGCGCCCGCCCGCCTGGCGGGCTGGCGCAGCGCCGGAACCGGGCTGCACGAGTTCGCGTTCGATCCCGAGCTCCGCGCACCCACGATCGCCGAGGCGCTCGCCGGGGTGGAGGCGCTCACCGCCGTCGGCGAGACGCTGTGCGTGCTCCACTCGCCGCCCCGCGGCACGCGCTGCGACGTCATGTCCGGCGGGCAGCACGTGGGCTCGCGCGCGATCCGCCGCTGGGTCGAGGCGCACCAGCCGCCGCTCGTGTTGAGCGGCCACATCCACGAGTCCCCCCGGGTCTCGGGGGCCTGGCGGGACGAGGTGGGCCGCTCCATCGTGGTCAATCCCGGGCAGTTCGGCAGCCCGCGGCTGTGCGGCGTGTGGTTCGACCCCGGCCGGCTCGACCGCAGCCTCCGGCACACCGTCCACGCCTGAGCGCGTCCGGGCCCTGCGAATTCGTGCGGCGGGGCGCGAAACCGTCTACGCTTTCGACGATCCAAGGGGATGCGACCCGGCACCCCACACCCCATCCGAGGACCCCATGCGCCCGTCCGCCGCCATCGCCCTCGCCGTCCTGCTGTCCGTGCCGGGATTCGTCTCGCCCGCCCGCGCCACCGAGTGGAAGCACTGGAACGAGGGCATGGAGGCGGCCCGGCGCAACGGCCGCCCCGTGCTCGTCGACGTCTACACGGACTGGTGCGGCTGGTGCAAGCGCATGGACGCCGAGGTTTACTCGAAGCCCGAGGTGAGCAGCTACCTCGCGGCGCACTTCGTCACCGTGCGGCTCAACGCCGAGAGCGGCGAGCTGGCGACCTACCAGGGCCGCAACTACTCGGCGCGCTCGCTGGCCTCGGCGTTCGACGTGAGCGGCTACCCGACGACGATCTTCTTCGGCACGGACGGCGAGCACCTCGTGAACGTCCCGGGCTACCTGCCGCGCGACCGGTTCATGCTGCTGCTGCGCTTCATCGGCGACGGGCACCTCGCCCGCAACGAGAGCTGGGACGACTACGTCAAGGCCGCCCAGTCGGGCCGGCCCGGGCGATGAGCCTCCTCGCCGGCCGCACGCTGCTCGCCGTCGACACGGAGACGACCGGCATGAGCCCGGCCGACGGGCACCGCGTCGTCGAGGTCGCGCGCGTGGCGATCGTGGACGGCGCGCTGGGGCAGGACTGGTCGAGCCTCGTGCGCCCAGGGCGCTCGATCCCGGCCGACGCCGCGCGCGTGCACGGCATCCGCGACGACATGGTCGCGGGCTCGCCCGGGCCCGCCGAGGTCGGCCGGGCGCTGCGCGAGGCGTGCGCCGACCTGCCGCTCGTCTTCCACAACTACCCCTTCGACGGGCCGTTCCTCGACCAGCTCTTCCGCGACGCCGGCGCGCCCGCGCTGGTCAACCCGATCGTCGACACGCTGGGACTGGCGCGCGGCCTCGGCGGCCCGGGCGGCAACTCGCTCGGGGCGCTGGCCTCGCGCCTGGGCCTTCCCGCCGAGACGGCGCACCGCGCGCTCGGCGACGCCCGCACGACCGCCCGCCTCTTCCTGCACCTGGCGGGCCGCTGGGAGTCCGAGCGCGGCATCCGCTCGCTGGCCGAGCTGGCCGCCGCGAGCCTCGACGTCCTGCGCGCGACCGCCCGTCGATAGAACGGGCCGGATTGCCTTGCTGGTGGGGCGCGCGGATAATCGGGGCCTGGCACAAGACCCCACGGGCGCCGCGGGCCGCGGCGCTCCCAGACCAGAGCGGAGCCAACCATGCAGGTTCTCACGGTCCCGGAGGTCGGGCAGGTCGCGCCGGACTTCCGGCTGCGCGGCCCCGACGGCACGGGTTACTCGCTGTCGGAGTTTCGGGGCGACAAGAACGTGCTCGTGGTGTTCTTCCCCCTCGCGTTCTCGCCCGTGTGCTCGCACCAGCTTCCCGAGGTGCAGGCCCGGCTGGCCGATTTCGAGACGGCGGACACGCAGGTCCTCGGCGTGAGCGTCGACAGCCACTGGACCAACCGCGCGTTCGCGCAGAAGCTGGGGCTGGCGTTCCCGCTGCTCTCGGACTGGAAGCGGGAGGCCAGCGCCGCGTTCGGCGTGCTGCTGCCCGAACAGGGCTACAGCAACCGGGCGTCGTTCCTCGTCGACAAGCAGGGGCGGATCCTGTGGCGCGAGGTGAGCGAGGACCGCGGCAGCATGGACGCGTTCCCGAGCATCGACGGCGCGCTGGCCGCGATCCCGAAGCCCTGAGCGGGCGCCCCGCAGCCCCGGGCGCCGCGCCGGCCTCGCGCGGCGTGGTGCTCGTCGTCGACCGCGACGCCGAGGCGGTGCGGGCCCTCGTGACGCACCTGCGCGAGCACGGGTTCGACGCGGTGCCGGCGCACGACGGCGAGGGCGCGGTCAACACGATCTCGCACACGCGCGTCGACGGCCTCGTGTGCGCGCTGCGCGCGCCGCGCATCGACGGCTTCGCGGTGCTCGCCGCGCTGCGCGGGCGGCGGCCCGACGCCTGCGCCGTGATGCTCAGCGACGGCCCCGAGCTCGAGCGCGCCGTCGAGGCCATGCGCCACGGCGCCTGGGACGTGCAGGAGCGCCCCGCGCACGCAGGCCGGCTGCTCGCCACGCTCGAGCGCGGGCTGGAGCACCTCGCGCTCGCCGAGCGCGTGATCGAGATGGAGGACGAGCTCGAGCGGCGCGATCGGACCGCGGGGCCCACGGGCGGCTCGCGCGCGCTGCAGCGCGTGCGCGAGCAGCTCGCGCAGGTCGCGCCGACGCGCGCGAATGTGCTGATCGAGGGCGAGGAGGGCGTGGGCAAGGGCGTCGTCGCGCGCGCGCTGCACCTCGGGAGCCCGCGCGCGCACGGCCCGTTCGTGCGCTTCGACTGCGCGAGCCTGCCCGAGGCGATGTTCGAGCCGGCGCTGTTCGGCTCCGAGGCCGCGGGCGGCGTGCGGCGCGGGCGCGTCGAGCTGGCCGAGGGCGGCCCGCTCGTGCTCGACGACGCCGAGCACCTGCCCGCGCACGCGCAGGTCCTGATGCTGCGCTTCCTGCAGGACCGCGCGTTCGAGCGCGCCGGCGGCTCGCGCACCGTGCGCGCGGACGTGCGCGTGCTCGCGACCGCTTCGCCTGCCATCGCCGACGCGGTGCGCGAGGGCCGGTTCCGCGAGGACCTGTTCCGCCTGCTCGCCGTCGTGCGCGTCGTGGTGCCGCCCCTGCGCGAGCGGCGCGAGGACATCCCGCTGCTGGTCGAGCGGCTGCTGCGCGACCTCGCGCGCGAGCACGGCCGGCGGCCGCGGCGCGTGACGCGCGGGCTCATGGACCGGCTCGTGGCGCAGGAGTGGCCGGGCAACACGGCCGAGCTCAAGCACGTGCTCGAGGGCCTGCTGCTGACCGCCAAGGGCCGCGGTCCGCTCGACGTGACCGCGCTGCCGGCGGCGCTGCGGGGCGCGGGCCCGGCGGGCGCTCCGCCCGAGGTGCGCGTGGGCATGACGCTGGACGAGGCCGAGCAGGCCCTGATCGAGGCGACCCTGCGCCACGCGGGCGGCGACAAGCCGCGTGCCGCGGCGCTGCTGGGGATCGGGCTGAGAACGCTCTATCGCAAGCTCGACCAGTACCGGCGCGGCTGAAACGGGAGGGCCCAGCGCGGCCTCAAGTCGGGGCGGGCCGCGGGCCGATAACCCGGCCGACCACCCCTGCCCGCCGGAGGCCCCCATGAGCGCACTCCCACAGGACGATCGCCCGCCGGACGACGCGTCGCCGCCCGCCCCGCAACCGGGGTCGGACCGCGCCGACTGGCTCGTGGGCCCGGAGGAGGGGCTCGCGGCGGAGATCGAGAGCACGGGGGCCGCGCCCGCCAGGCCCGAGCCGCCGAAGCTGGTCCGGCCCTCGGCGCCCGACACGCCTCCTCCTGCACCGTTGCCGTTGCGCCGTCCCGACGCGCCGCCGCAGGCGGAGCGACCGGGCATGGTGCGGCCGGACGAGGCGGACGAGGGCGGCATCGAGCAGGGCCCCGGCGGGATGGTGTGGGAGCCCGGCCCGCGCAGCGTGCCCACGCTGAGCCGTCCCGACGGCGGGCGCTCCGTGGCCGAGCCCACGCGCGAGTTCCCCATGGACGATGCCGAGGAGCGCCGGCGCCCCGTCATCGCCTACTCCGAGGAGCCGCCCCCGCACGAGGTCGTCGCGCCGGAGGCGTTCGACGTCAGCGTCCCCGCGGTGCCGTGGTGGATGCAGGCGGCGCACACGCTGCGGGCCGACCGGCGCATCCAGGTGCTCGTCGGCCTGGCGCTGGCCGCGCTGGTCACGGTGGCCGCGTGGCCGCGGGGCGAGCGCCCGATGTCGCTCGGCAACATCCGCCGCCACGCCGCGACGCTGGACGGCGTGCAGGTGCTCGTTTCGGGCCGCGTGGGCCAGGTCTTCCAGGTCGGCGGCGGCTACGCGTACTACCTGCACCAGGGCCGCGACACGCTCGTCGTGTTCACGCGCGTGAGCCATCCCGAGGAGCGGCAGCACGTGACCGTGCGCGGCACGATGAGCACGGGCTACCTCGACGGCCAGCCCACGCTGGCGCTGTTCGAGTCGAACCACCCCTGAGGCGGCAGGCGCCTGCGGGCGCGAGACGAGGGCGGCCGTCGTCGGATCGTGACGACGGCCGCCTTTCCGCTCTCGCCCCGGCTCACGGCCGGCCCTCCCGGTGGCTGCCTCGCGGGAGAGCGCTCTCTCGATCGCCGCGTCTCACATCGCGCGCCACGGCGCGCAATACCGTGAACGCGCAGCAGGCGCTGGGGTATGATTCGTATATGGCGGCGCTGCGGGCGCCGCGCGCACGTACCCCGGAGCCGCCGCTTTCGAACCTGGCTACGCCTTCTTCCGGTCCCTGGACGGACGCCCCCCCGACGACCGCCCCGTCCCCAGCGACACGATGAAAGGGTACGTGCCATGTTCCGTGACGCCAGTCCGCCCGCACCGACGCGATCGTTTGACGCCATCGTCCTCGCCCTCGCGCTCGCCTGCGTCGTCGTTCCATCGTCCGCGGCGACCGCGCCCGCCTCGCTGCGCACGGCCGCCGATGTGGACGGCGCGTGGGCCGAGCACGGCACGCTCGCCGACAGCTTCTACCCGACGTGGTACGACGCCGGCGGCGACCGGCTCGTCACGCTCGGCGACTGGAACCCCGGCGCGCGCACGCTGCCGCTGGGCGGGGCGGCCGGCTGGCAGCCGCTCCGCGGCATGCCGCCCAACGTGTCGCCTTCGTACGGCAACACGGGCATCGACGCGGCCGTGAACGAGGCCTACGTCTTCCAGTACGACCCCGCCCTGATGCTGGTCTGGCACGTCGTGGTGGGCACGACCGCGACCGCCGCGCCGCTCCCGGCGACGGGTACGCCGCCCTCGCCACGCGGCGACGCGCTCGCGCGCTTCGATCCCGCCTCGCGGCGGCTCTTCGTCGTTGGCGGCACGGATCCGAGCAGCTACTCGGACGACCGCCACACGTACATGCTCCAGCTCGACCCGTCGCCGGCGTGGTCGACGCTCGACATCCCGGGGCCGGACTTCGGGCCCTACACCGACGCCTCGTTCGACGCGATCCTCGACGCGACGCGCCACCGGCTGGTGCTCTTCGGCTTCGCGCCGGACTCGTTCTGGACGTTGTCCACGGACGCGCCGACCGCGTGGGTCGGCGCCGCCGCGACGTTCCCGGCGGGGACGCAGCCGTACCAGCCCGCGTACAACGGCCTCGTCGCCGATCCGGGCGCCGACCGCGTGCTGGCGGTCGACGCCACGGGCCAGCCGTGGGCGTTCTCCCTGGCGCAGGGCGCGTGGGCTCCGCTCGCGGGCGCGGGCCCGGTGCCGAGCCCGCACCACTACGCCGCGCTCGCGCTCGATCCCGTCCGGCATCGGCTGCTGATGAACGGCGGGCGCACCGCCGCCTCGGTCTTCAACCCGACGAGCGACCTCTGGTCGCTCGCGCTCGCCGGCCCCGCCGCGTGGACGCAGCTCGTCGCCGACGTCCCCCGCCCCTCGATCCGCTACGGCGCGAGCGCCGGGTACGACCCCTCGCGCGATCGCATCGTGGTGACCGGCGGCTCGGGCATCAATCGCTACCCGCCCTTCGGCGACGCGACGTGGACGCTCGCGCTGGGGCCCGAGCCCGCCTGGAGCCCGCTCCCGACCGCCGGCACGGCCCCGTACTACGCGGCCGCCTTCGTGACCGCCTACGATCCGGTGCGCGACCAGATGCTCTTCTTCGGATCCGCGGGCGACATCACGGCGCTCTCGTTCGCCGTCACGCCGCCGACGTGGAGCGCGATCACGCCCGCGGGGCCGGCGCCCTCCGCCCGGAGCAACCCCTCGGTCGTGTACGACGCCGCGAGGGACCGCTTCCTCTACATGTTCGGCACGTCCGGCACGGGCTTCCTCGCGGACGTGTGGGAGCTGCGGCTCGCGCCCGCGCCGGCGTGGCGTCAGCTCGCGCCGTCCGGCGCGGGGCCTTCCGCGAGGCGATCCGCGATGGCGCTGTGCGATCCCGTGAACGACCGCGTCGTCGTCTTCGGCGGCGTGTCGCTGCCCGACACGCTGCCGGCGGACACGTGGAGCCTCGCGCTCTCGCCCGGCGACGGCGCGTGGCAGCAGCTCGCGCTCGCGACGGCTCCGTCCGGGCGCCAGGGCGCGATCTTCTGCCTCGACGCGCTGCGCCAGCGCGCGCTGCTCTTCGGGGGCTACGGCTTCACCCGGCAGCCGCCGCCCGCGAACCGCTACGACTTCCTGGACGACACGTGGGCGCTCGACCTCGGCGGCCCGCCGGCCTGGCACGCGCTCGCGCCACTGGGCGGCCTGCCCGCGGGGCGCGCGAACGGCGCCGGCGCCTACGACGCGGTGAACGACCGGCTCGTCGTGAGCGGCGGGCTGCTCTCGGGGCTGTTCGACACCTGGACGCTCGGGTTCGGCGGGCAGGCCACCGGAACCGGGCTCGCGCTGGCGTTCCGCGACGTGGCCGCGGACCACGTCACGCTCGTGTGGGAGGGCGGCGTTCCGGCCACGTCCGCGACCGCGATGCGGAGGAGCGAGGGCGGAACGTGGGCGCCGCTCGCCACGCTCACGTGCGACGGCGAGGGCCGCTTCGCGCTCACCGACCGCGACGTGACGCCGGGCGCCCGGCTCGAGTACGGCCTGCGCACGGGCTCCGGTGGCGCGGCGATCGCGGCCGCCGTGCTGGTCGTCGTGCCGGCGGCGTGGCTGGCGTTGCGCGCGGCGCAGACGCCGGATCGCGGCGTGCGGCTCGCGCTCGACCTGCCGGGCGCGGGCACGGCGCGGCTCGCGCTCTTCGACGTCGCGGGCCGCCGCCTGTGGGCACGCGACCTCGTCGCGACGGGCGCCGGCACGCGGGAGCTCGGGGTGGACGGCCCGCGCCTCGGGCCGGGGCTGTACTTCGCGCGACTGACTTGGGGGCGCGAGACGAGGACCGCGCGCGTGGCCCTCGTGCGCTGAGCGCCCCGGTCGGCGCGAGGCGGCCGTCGTCGGATCGCGACGACGGCCGCCTTGGCACTTCGGGGTCCCGCGCGGCCCGTGGACGCCCGCGGCTCGCACGCGCGGGGCCGGAACGGTCCGGGCTGGCGACCGCCACGGTGTACTTGCCAAAATGGCAATCATGCCCTGATCCGACGCCGCAACGCCGCCACATGACTTGTATCATGACTAATAAAGACAACGAGCTACACGATTTTCAATTGCACAACTTGCCGGCTTGGCGAGCGTGCCCTATGTTCTCGGCACTGTCGGCGTGCGCGGTCGCGCCCATCGCCCGCGCTCGCCCGGCGTCACTGCCATCACGACGCGCTTGCGCAGGCTCCGCCGCCGATCCGGCGGCCCGGGGACGCGCGGCGCCACCGCCAACCGAGGAGGTTCCGCAATGAACGTTCAGCCTCTGGCCGACCGCATCCTGGTTCGCCGCATCGAGGAGCAGGAGACGATTCGCGGCGGCATCATCATCCCCGACACCGCCAAGGAGAAGCCGCAGGAGGGCGAGGTCGTCGCCGTGGGTCCGGGCCGCCGCAACGAGGAAGGCAAGCGGATCGAGATCGACGTCAAGAAGGGCGATCGCGTGCTGATCGGCAAGTACAGCGGCACCGACGTCAAGATCGAGGGCACGGAGTACGTGATCCTTCGCGAGGACGAGATCCTGGGCGTGCTCAACAAGTAACCCCGCGCGACCGCGGGGGACGCGGCGGCCTTCGGGGCCGCGCGACGCCCGCGAGCGCCTCACCCCGTTCCGAACGAGGAGGCCACATGGCTGCGAAGCAGTTGCTGTTCAGCGAGCAGGCTCGCCAGGAGATCCTGCGCGGCGTGGAGACGCTGGCGAAGGCCGTCAAGGTCACGCTCGGCCCCCGCGGCCGCAACGTCGTGCTCGACAAGAAGTGGGGCTCGCCGACCGTCACGAAGGACGGCGTTTCCGTCGCCAAGGAGATCGAGCTCGAGGAGCCGTACCAGAACATGGGCGCGCAGATGGTGCGCGAGGTCGCGTCGAAGACGTCGGACGTGGCCGGTGACGGCACGACCACCGCGACCGTGCTCGCCGAGGCCATCTTCAAGGAGGGCCTCAAGAGCGTCACCGCCGGCAGCTCGCCCATGAACATCAAGCGCGGCATCGACAAGGCCGTCGCGGCGGTCGTGGACGAGATCAAGAAGCCCGGCCTGACCAAGCCGGTCAAGGAGAACAAGGAGATCGAGCAGGTCGCGACCATCTCCGCCAACGGCGACACCGAGATCGGCAAGATCATCGCCGAGTGCATGGACAAGGTCGGCAAGGACGGCACGATCACGGTCGAAGAGGCCAAGTCCATCGAGACGACGTACGACATCGTCGAGGGCATGCAGTTCGACAAGGGCTACATCTCGCCCTACTTCGTGACCGAGAAGGACACGATGGAGGCCGTCCTCGAGGACGCCTTCATCCTCCTCTACGAGAAGAAGCTGTCGAACATGAAGGACCTGCTGCCGATCCTCGAGAAGATCGCGCAGCGCGCGAAGCCCATGCTGATCGTCTCCGAGGACGTCGAGGGCGAGGCGCTCGCCACGCTGGTCGTGAACAAGCTCCGCGGCACGCTGAACGTGTGCGCGGTGAAGGCGCCCGGCTTCGGTGACCGCCGCAAGGCCATGATGGAGGACATCGCGATCCTCACCGGCGGCAAGGTCATCACCGAGGACCTCGGCATCAAGCTCGAGAACGCCCGCATCGAGGACCTGGGCCGCGCCAAGCGCATCACGATCGACAAGGAGAACACGACGATCGTCGAGGGCGCCGGCAAGAAGGCGGACATCCAGGGCCGCATCGGCCAGATCAAGAAGGAGATCGACGAGACGACGTCGGACTACGATCGCGAGAAGCTGCAGGAGCGGCTCGCGAAGCTGGCCGGCGGCGTGGCCGTGATCAACGTCGGCGCGGCGACCGAGACCGAGATGAAGGAGAAGAAGGCCCGCGTCGAGGACGCGCTGCACGCGACGCGCGCGGCGGTCGAGGAGGGCATCGTGCCGGGCGGCGGCGTGGCGTACATCCGCGCGCAGAAGGCGCTGGAGACGCTGGGCGAATCGCTCGAGGGCGACGTCAAGGTGGGCGTGAACATCGTCAAGCGGGCGCTGGAACAGCCGCTGCGCACGCTGTGCGAGAACGCGGGCCTCGAGGGCTCGGTCGTGGTCGAGCACGTGAAGAAGGAGAAGAAGACGACCGGCTTCAACGTGGACACGGAGCAGTACGTGGACATGTTCGAGGCGGGCGTGATCGACCCGACCAAGGTGACGCGCTCGGCGCTGCAGAACGCGGCGTCGGTGGCGAGCCTGCTGCTGACGACCGAGGCGCTGATCACCGAGATCCCGGAGAAGAAGAAGGCTCCGGCGGCCCCGGGCGGCGCGGGCGGCTACGGCGGCGAGGACTTCTAGTCCCCGCGGCCTCACGCGGTACGGACGGCCCCGGCGGAGCGATCCGCCGGGGCCGTTTCGCGTGCCCGGCGCGACGGCCCGGCCGCGGCCGCGTGCGATCCTCGGCCGCGCGTGCGCGCGGCGCGGCGCGCGGCGACGCGGCGCGC